>JAYSOP010000063.1:0-8254 GCA_043722905.1 Chryseolinea sp. | reverse complement strand
CCGATATCCAATTCATTGATTTTACGGTGTCTTAATAACAGCTTGCCCCCATTATCGATTAATACGGCAGTGTTATAAACCTTGTCATTATCTCGTTCCGTAAGTCCGGAACAAATAAAAATATTATTTTTTATTGCCAGGGCACTTAAGCGAGAAAATACGTCGCCTCCCGGTATGGCCGTTGCTTTGGTCAAACTGGAAGGATGTGTCCATCCAAGATCCATACATTCCGGAAGCAAGGCAATTTCGCTACCCTGGGCTGCAGCTTCTTCAATCATTTTTTCAGCCCGTTTTAGGTTATCTTCCAGCTTTCCTCCAACGACTTTCATTTGGATCATGGCTACTTTCACGCTCATATGATGGTCCATTTTATTTACCTGCGCTCTCAGGTTATTTGCGACTGAAATCATTGCTAAAAAAATATAGAAGATGATTTTTTTTGCATCCATCACAGACTTTATGCACCATGCGTTTTGCATGCTGATTTATATTAATTTTTTTTATCGGGCAATGCTAAACAGTGTAATGGGTATCCTTTAGCCAGAGCTTCGCCCCTCCCCTGATACCGTCCATATTGGATACCAGGGTAATATTTTTGTCAAGGTCAAAGGTAATTTTCTTTGAATTCCCTCCGCTGATAAAAAGGTGATCGTAGTTGAAGACTGTTTTCAAAACCAGGATAACCTTTTGCAGGCGAGTGTTCCATTTCTCGAGTCCGACTGCTTCAAAGGCAATGTTTCCAATGTATTGGTCATAGTTTCTTTTCCGCGTGAAGGGATGCTGGCCGATCTCCAGGTGAGGCAAGAGCGTCCCATCCATGAGCAAAGCAGTTCCGAACCCAGTGCCAAGGGTAATAACCATTTCCAGGCCTTTCCCCGAACATACCCCCAATCCCTGCATATCCGCGTCATTGACAACCCTAACAGGTTTCCGTAATATTTCCGACAACTGTTGCCCTAACGAAAATTCCTTCCACTTACTGGTCCCCAGATTTGGGGCGGTGAATACAATGCCACCCCTGACGTAACCGGGAAACCCAACAGAAACTTTTGTGTACATCTCAAAATTTTTGGTGAGTTCCACAATCCCCTGCATAACATTCTCAGGTCCGGCAAATTTGGGGGTAGATATTCTCTGATAGTTAATAAGCATATTGCCGTCCAAATCCAGAATTGTTCCCTTAATCCTGGACCCACCAATATCGATTGAGAGAATTTTTTCATCAGAGCCTGAACTTTGCATAGCAGTTTATAAGCGTTAGGGTGCGGAAAGAAAGTCTAAATATAAAAGTATATGGTGAATCAGAAAATTGGTCAACAGCGCCTGTGGTTTTTTTCATTTTTCAGCTGAAGTGTTTCATCGATATGTCTTCCGGCCGAATGCCCGACGTGCCCTGCATCAGATTGAAACTGAACGTATTGAGAAATGGTCTATCGTCATTTGGGAAAACGTAAAAGTTTTCTGTTATTGATCTTCTTAAAATATCCTTCATGCAGAAATTAGCACTTATTGGATTCCTTGTGTTGGCTTTTGCCTGCAATAAGGAGGATGACCCTGAGGTATTTACCTCTCTTTCAGGATATTGGATTGTCAGAACACCGGATAATGCCACGACCATAACTTTTAGGATTGTTACTAATGCCAATAGCCAGTACGTTATTGAAAATACCGGCGTTACCCATAATGGGGACGTCTACAGCGGGCAGCCCATTGATTCCAGAATAACGGTTACCAGCGCTACCGAGGTGGAATCGATTTATTTTCGAACAAGTGATTTTGTTTTCGCTCTATTGGGAATGTCGGTCAATACTTCGTTCACTGAACTACAAATTTCCAATTCCAGCTGGAACATCGATGGTGTTTTCAGGGAATTTGCCATGATCACGGCCACCCGAAAATAGGCACGAAGCAGCCTCGCCTCCTGTACTGAATATTCTCATATTTTTCGCAAACTGATCCCTGGACTTCGCAAGAGGTAATCAAAATCTAATTTTAAAATATTACTTTCGAAGGCAATCATAGAACCCCTCGATCTTAAGTCCTAGACAACCCAATAACTTATGAAGAAAAAATCAAAAAATTTTAAAAACCCGGATCCCTCCAGAAGAAATTTTATGAAGGGCGCTGCAGTAGCGGCTGCAGGGTTTATGATCGTTCCCCGTCATGTTCTGGGTGGAAGTGGTTTTTTGGCTCCCAGCGATAAATTGCTCATTGCCGGAATAGGCGTCGGAGGAAAGGGACGGTCTGATATTGCTAAATTCTACGAGAGCGGAAAGGCTGACATTGCCTTTTTGTGCGATGTAGATCAGCGGATGGTGGCTGATTCAGCGACCAGTTTTCCGAACGCAAAATTATATACAGACTGGCGCGAAATGTTCGATAAGGAATCCAAAAATTTTGATGCGGTTTCTGTTTCTACTCCTGATCATAACCATGCCGTTCAGGCCATGGCAGCGATGCAATTGGGCAAGCATGTATATGTTCAAAAACCATTGACCCATGATATCTATGAGGCGCGAAAACTTACGGAAGCGGCTGCCCGCTATAAAGTAGTTACGCAAATGGGTAACCAGGGAGCTTCAGGTGATGGCGTAAGGCAGTTGGCTGAGTGGTACGACGCGGGGATTATTGGTGACGTTCATACGGTACAAATCTGGACAAACAGGCCCATCTGGCCACAAGGGATCCCGTGGCCGCCCAAGGCAGAGGTCCCTAAAGAACTTAACTGGGACCTTTGGTTGGGAACAGCCCCCTATAAAGACTACGTTGATAAGCTTGTTCCCAGAAGCTGGCGTGGATGGTGGGATTACGGAACGGGAGCATTGGGGGATTTAGGTTGCCATTTGATCGAAGCTCCTTTCCGTGTATTAAATCTCAAGTACGCAACCGATTGTCAGGCTAGTGTAAGCAGTGTCTTTGTCGACTGGGGGCAGCGAGGCCATTTTCCTGATACACCGCCGCCATCAAGTCATGCAACATTAACTTTCCCCAAGACCGACAAAACAAAAGGACCTGTCATCATGCATTGGATGGACGGAGGCATAAAACCGGAACGTCCCGCCGAGTTAGGACCAGATGAATTATTTGGTGATGGTAACAGTGGTATCTTATTTATCGGCACGAAAGGAAAAATGATGGCAAGTGAATATGCTGCCAACCCGCGTTTATTACCAACGTCCCGCATGAATGAAGTTAAGGTTCCGCAGAAACTCGCCAGGGTTCCCGGGAGTGCAGACGGACATTATGCACAATGGGTTGAAGGGGCCATCGCCGGATATGGAAAAAAACAGTTGAGCTCCTCCTTTGATCTAGCCGGTCCGTTAACGGAGGCTGTATTAATGGCCAATCTCGCAATACGTGTGGCCGATATGCCAAAAGCCAGAGCGAATGGAAAAGGTTTTGATTATCCAGGAAGCAACACGAAACTATTATGGGATAATCAGAATATGCGGGTAACCAATTATGATGAAGCCAACCAGTTTGTAAAACGTGAATACCGCGATGGCTGGAACTTAGGTGTATAAAGAATTGTCTGAACCTTGATTTATTTGATTAAGGGATTGCCGAGATTAGATCCCTAATTGGTCAAGATAGATTATTTTCTCTGTCACTGCGGAGTCTCCTGTTTCGGGGACTCCGCAGATTTATTTATAATTTGGCAGTACCCACAATGATCATTTCTAATCCTGAATATCCGGGTGTAATTACGCTCATGAAACACATGGGGCTGCTCATTGCCTTGCTGACAAGTTCCATAACCTCCGCCCAAATACCCATCGATATTCAGGAATCAATACCTATTGGTGGAATAAAACAATATATTAGTATTCAAGGCAATGATGACTCATTGCCTTTATTGGTTTTCCTGCACGGAGGTCCCGGTGGATCCGTCATGAGTTACGCAGACAAATTTTCCACAAAATTACAGAAACATTTTGTCGTCATTCAATGGGATCAGCGTGAAACCGGAAAAACGCTACAACAGAATGCATCTCCGGTCAAGCTTACTTTGGATCTATTTAAAAATGATACCCGCGAATTAATTGAGAATTTATTGAAGCGGTTTCAACAACAGAAAATGTATCTGGTTGGCCATTCATGGGGTACTGTTTTAGGATTTCATATTGCCCGGGAGTACCCCGAACTTTTATATGCTTTCATAGCGGTTGGACCGATGGTCAACCAACTGGAAAGTGAGCGTATATTGCTCCGGATGATGAAAGAAAAAGCTGTCAAAACACGGAATGATAAAGAATTAAAGGAACTCAATACCGTCAATATTCCATTTGAGAATGGAATGCAATTGTACTACCAACGAAAATGGCTATTTGAATTTAACGGCAGTGCAAAAAAATTATCCAGGGATATTATTTTAAACTGGTCTGAGACATGGCTGGCAGTTTTCAATGAGGCGGCAAAAGACAATCTTTTCGAGAGCCTTCCATCAATCCATTGTCCTGTGTATTTTTTCGCAGGAAGAAAAGATTTGCAAACTAATTCGACCCTAACAGAAACGTACCATAGAACGCTAACTGCTCCAAAGAAGAATTTATTCTGGTTTGAACGCTCCGCTCATGCCATACCCACTAATGAGCCTGACCTTTTCCAGACCATTATCATTGAAAACATTCTTCCGGAAACTTATCCTGCTATTCCGAAAGCAAAAGTCATTGAAGATTAATCCCGCAACCCCGTTTATCGTTCTTAAGTAGTGAACGCTAATCCCTTATAGCCTGGCGTCATCTAGCCATCTCGTTTTCGCATAGACGAAATGTGAGCCATGACGAATAAAAATAAAACCTAATTCAGGAATTTACGTAAGCATATCCAGTCATCATCCCCACTATATGTTTTCTCTTAAGGAAGAACACAATGCCAACATGGAATTAGCATCTCGCCGTAGTCGTAATCTAAAAACCCGGGTGCGCTTCACCCACGATAACATGGTGAATGAAACAAAGGAAACGAAAGTGCACGGGATGAAGGGTGTGTTGCTGACACAGGAGGATTCAGAAAGGCAACTCCCCTGGAATGATATGGTTTTTAAGAACCGTAATCGGGCGTATGGTGCCTACGTTTTAAGGAAAACTTACTCCACTAATTTATTTGTCGGGTTGAGCATCACCCTCGTTGTGCTACTTTTCATTTTAGTATATCCAGTTGTTTCAAAATTACTTTTCGGAGTGGAGAATGTAATTACTCCCCCACCCCGCAGGCTTGTTTACACCGAATTGTCTCCGCCTCCACCCATTGATAAACCCAAACCACCCGCCCCGCTTGTGGCGTTACCCAGACTTCAAAAGGTGATCAAATTCATAACGCCAAAAGTTGTTAAAGAAGAAGTCATGCAACTTGCGCCAACCATTCTTGAGGTAAAGGAAAACAACACTGATGCGGTGAGCGTCGAGGGCCCTTCATTAGTAGTCTTTGATGAACCTGTTGCAGAAATCATTTCTGAAAATGACAACCAACTCTTTATTGTAGTAGATCAGCAACCTGAATTTGAAGGGGGATATGCGGCAATGATGGCTTTTATTAAACAAAATATGAAGTACCCTGCCAATGCGAGGCGTATGCAGATAGAAGGTACGGTACACGTGCGATTTATTGTAAGCAAGACCGGTTCGATAGGTGAGGTTAAAATAATGCGGGGTTTTATGACTGAATGTGATCAGGAAGCCATTCGGGTTGTTGAATCTATGCCCGCCTGGAAACCAGGCAAACAAAATGGGAGAAATGTGAACGTTCAGTTTATATTACCTTTGAAATTCCGCCTAAACTAAAAGGTAGTCGGCGGCAAGGGATAATTCCTCCACCCCTAATAAACTGGCTTCCCTTGCTGCATAAATCAACAGCTGCAGTTTGTTTTCATCATAAAATGCGCTCAAACACTTTCGGTGGTCATGTCTTCCGATATCGGTAGCCCTATTATTGTGTTTAACTATCTTTTTTTTCAATCTCCCCGGCTTTTTATGATAACACCATCATGCCAGGCCTTAGAACACCCGCCACCGACAAGCAAGATGTTTAACTGTGTGATTAATTAAAATCCAGCGGCCAATGAATGCTTTTTTTTATCAGGATGCCTCTTCCAAAAAAAAGAAGTTTCGTTATCTGTCAAAAGGAAAAACACCTCCTCTTTGAAAAAATTATAAAATAATTGCTTACTAATCATGATTTTCAAATACTATTGCAAAGTTTTCTGCCCGGATCCGGGTGTGGACCTATTTCAACATCATTAACCGGGTGTTTACCGAGAAAATCAGACAAGCGGTTAAATTGTGGCATAGTAATCACTGTAAACAATCGATATTAATACCAAAACTGAAAAAAGATGAACGCTATTCGAAATTCTTCCAGAATCATCATGTGGATATTGGTCCTGGTGATCGTCGTAACCGGCTGTAAGAGCAAAAAGAAAGCAGCAGAGGCTGCCCGTGCCGCTGAAGAGAGAGCCAGAATTGAACAGGAAGCCAATCTTCGCCAGGATGAAGAGGCAAAGAGAAAACAAGCGGAAGAAGAATCTGCCAAAAGGGATTCCGACGCGAGGCAAAATCAGGTGATTACGAACGAGCCGAAAGCAAAATTAAATCAATATTTTGATGCTATTTCCAGTTCCGGAAACATGGCATCAGCGAACAGCAGTATCAATGAGGCGTTAACTTTGTTTGCCTCTCCTGAAACTCCGGTGTTGATTGTCATCAGCGAATCAGGCGGCCAGAAAGACTATGACCGGCCTACTACGATAGGCCAATACCTGAATTACCTTAAAGACCAGAAAAAAAATATTAATACCATCTCCGATCTTCAGATCGATAGTTCTGGAAAAATCACCGAAGTAGAATTAAGGAAGAATTAAAATTAATTTCAAATATCACAATTATGGTTAAAGCCAGTTACTTATTCACGTTGCTTCTCAGTGTTTCCATCATGAGTAACCTGTCAGCTCAGACAGCCGAAATAAGCAAGGAAAGAAAACAAGCTATTGACTCTCTTGCTTTGGAAAAAGTAAGGGATCTAAGCAAATACATCAGTATTATCGGAAACAAAACCACGGCATTCTCTGAGGCGACCCGCGTAATGGACCGTGCCGAAGAATTGTTCGCTGCAGATAGTGAGATGGGAGTATCTTCCCTCAGCACCAAAGAAGTCACCTACTATAAAGTGCGCAAATATTTCGAAAGATTAATGGCCCTTAACTACGACCGTGTGACCATTTCGTGGTATGACATTCATTACATAAGCGATCTTGAGCGTCAGCCTGATGGCAGATATGTCGGTGTTGTTACCGTATACCAACGTTTTGAAGGTCAATCTGACGATGGACTGATGAAGTATAAGGATACGACCAAGAAAGATATCACCATCTACGTTGAACGGAAAAAAACTCAGATCGCGGGACGGATAGTAGAGTTCTGGGATGTGATGCTAGGGGATATCCGCGTCACCGAAACCAGTTCATGATTGCACCATCAGGCGATTGTGCCTTTCATCCATTCCGTTATTGCGAAAGGGTGATGTGTAAATCAACCGTACATTATATTTGTCATTTAAATATTGTTTCTTGAGTATTGGACATTGGGTATTGTTTATTTCAAATAGAAATGTGAAGGTTGCGCGGATCACACTGGGGGGTGGAGTTGTTTGGTTGTTAATGTTTGTTGCTAGTTCCCTGCAGGCACAGGTTTTGGGTGAAAAAGAAGATGAGAGCCGGTTGTATGCTGAATCCAAACAAGTCAACCAATTTTTCAGAAGGTTCAATGGGGAGGAGGATGAAAAGGGGAACCGTTATTATCCTGGCGACAAACAGCATCGCAGTGAAAAACTGAGAAAACAATATCTGCGAATATTATTTGATGAAAGCAATCGCGATATCAGCAATGCCCTGAAAACGGATTTCGTAAAACATATTATTGACAAACCAGAATCCAGCCTTCTTAATTTTCACGGCGGCAACTGGTTTTCGGAATTGCGTACCACTTTCACCATGAATGGAAAAGACCAGTCCGTGGTTTTATTTATGGAACTGGAAAAACATCGGCTCGGTACACGCTGGGTCATTCAAAAGGTGCACGCGGATATGTTTGAACCGTATTTTGAAAAGGACACCACAAAAGTTGGCCGGTTTCTACACCCCATGAGCCATGAGTTGGACTTTATGAATTTACGCAAAGCATTTGTCAACAAGGATAGTATTAACCAATTCACCATAAAACGCTTCATTCCTGATCACCTTTCACTTTTCTTATATGAA
>JAYSOP010000062.1:0-3393 GCA_043722905.1 Chryseolinea sp. | reverse complement strand
CTTCGTGTGAGGAAAAGTTTGACGCGCCTGTACCATCCGAAGACACAGGTCTTTTGGTGGTCGAAGCAGTGCTGACAAATGAAAGAAAAAGACACCTGGTGAAGCTGTCACTTCCTTACGCGACCCAGAATGCACAATCGCAACCAGCTACAGGAGCCATGGTTTATGTTATCGAGGATAGTACGGTTCTTTCTGCCCTGACGGAATTTCCCTCAGGTTCTGGTAATTATTATACCCAGGTAGGGAGGGCGGTAACCGGAAAAGTTTACACCCTGTTTATTGAATATAAGGGAAGAGAATATTTTGCGCAGGATAGCCCGGTACCCGTGCAGCCATTACAGCGATTACAATACAGCGAAGGCAGGGAAGGTTATACACTGGCCCTTAATCCAACAGGGCAGGATCCTAATTATATTGAGCATACGATCAACTGGCAGAATACCGGGGCGTGCGTTGGGGGTGAGCCTTGTGAAGGGAAAGTTATCTTTTATGATTTGAAGACCATCGATGTAAACGAAATTTACAAGCCTGATAAGGAGGTGTTTCATTTTCCAAAGCAGAGTACTGTGTTCAGGAAAAAATATTCGGTAAGTCCTGCGTACAAAACATTTCTTCGTTCAATGCTTTCTGAAACCGAGTGGAGGGGAGGAGTTTTCGATGTCCAGCGGGAGAATGTTCCTACTAATCTTAGCGAGGGAGCTGTCGGATTTTTTGCGGTTTGCAGTGTCGTTCGCGATAGTACGTTGATCGAATAGTTCTCGCGAGCATTGGCTTGTGCAAACGTGCGTTTGCAAGGAGAAGTGCAGGATGCGGAAAATGACGACATCGCCATCAGCCACCCATAGCTTGCCCTCGGTACTTCGATCGCTTACTAAGATTGCGTGTCGTGTGAATGTTTCGTTCGTAGAACTTGTGTAGTCGACACGCCTTTGCTTCCAGAAAAAACAACTACCATAAGGTCATCCCTACGGGATTTTTTTGCAGATGCCGCCAAGCGTGGCACCTTGCAAGTGTGCGCTTGCTGAGGAGAAGTACGCCGGAAATTATATAGGCGTAAGCAGACGCTTGCGACAGAATTTTTAAGTTCCAGCGGAAACAGAGGGCGCCCTATGGAACTTCGATTGGAGGAGAAATCGAACAATCGATTTAAACACCCGTAGGGTTGACCCTATGGTAAGAATGACAATGAAATTTGACAAGTTAAATCCCGTAGGGATGGCCTTATGGTAGAAAAAACGGTAACCTTCTTTTGCGCCAAGCAGTAAAGTCCTTTAGGAGATGAATGTTAATGGCGCAACGCAGCTAGCAAGTTGATCGGAGCGCAAACAAATGCACCGGAATATTCCTCCAAAACAGACGGATTTCTGACAAAAAAATATATTTTAAAACCACATAAGGGTATCCGGCAGCCGCTGTGTTTTAAAAGTGAAGGGAACAAAACCAAACCTTCCGAAAATTGAAATACAAAAAACTAAATGTAAAGAACATGAAGACCTTAAAACTTGTATCGTTTGTGCTGATGTCGGGTATGGCCTTTTCCATTTTCCTCTCATCATGCGAAAGCAACCCGGAGGTTACTCCTCAACAGGATATCCTTCCGCAATCTTTGACCGTTGAAATCCCAGCCGCACTGAGCTATAATGATGCCTCCGACGGCAGATTGGGTAGATTGGGTAGAATCAGGGAAGACTCTCTGAGAGGGAACCATATTTATCTTCATCTGGGGACATTTATTGCCGTGGGCAAAGGCGCCTCAGAAATTGTCGACGGCATTATTTTCGGACTGAGAAAATACCACATTGACCGCGTGATGTCTATGTCGTACAGGGGCGAGGACGACAATCGTACTAAGAATTTAATTGTAGAATCAAATGTTTCCTTCGAAAGTAAGGTGTGGGATTATCAGTTAACGATCACCGATGCGGACTCTGAAGGAAATGATGATGGTGGAAAGGCATTGCAGATATTCTGGAACAAATCAGCACCCATCATGGGAATCGCCATCATTAAACCGTACAACTGCGACCGCAAAAAAAATCCGGCTGCTAAAGATGCGATGTTCAGGATCAATTATACAGAATTAAGTGACCTTGGTTATGATGCGCAAATGGAAGTTTTGATCTCAGGCTTGCCGTTGGAAAGTCCGTTAGATAATCCTTACTCAATGAGCACGCTGAGTATGTTTGCCGGCAAGAAAGGGGACGTTGTTGATGTATTTGGAAACAGCAATCACCCGAACGCTATTCTGTTCTCAGGCAATGCCGGATTTAACTGGGCTTTCGTTGCCTCCGGTGACGATACAAAACATATTGGTGTTGCTGAAGTGGGATTGCCTCCAAGCGAACTCGAATCTGATAACCGCGAAGTATTGTTAAAAGAATATTCAGTTAAGAATGTATTCACCTCAGAGATCACAACCGTATGGCCAGGCATAGACCAACAATTGCTTGCGTTGTACCTGAAGAACACAGCCGCGCCGGGATATTTTGATAATGACGGATTTATTTCTGGTGGTGTATCGCCGGGAGCTGAATGGAATTCTCTTACCGATAGACTTGAAGACCTGACGCCTTACAGTCCGAAAGCCGTTAGTACGCTGAACGTCGCTTTCAAGTAAGATCATTCAATGGTGTATAAAAAAAACCTCCGCTCATTGCGGAGGTTTTTTTATTTTCATATCCACGGTATATTTAATAAGTTCATTATCAGCCCTTAATGTCGAGAAATGAATAGGGTGAATCGGAACGATTGCGGATAAAGTGACATCAGCTCACAGCAATAAATTTATCGGTTAGATAGGGTAATTTCATAATGGAAAACTGATTTATTTTGCTTTGATGAAACCGCTTGTTAATAAAAAGTATATTCTGGAGAGATTTCAGGGCAAAGGCGGGTGGACGTATGCCCGTATACCGGAAATTTTACCCGCTAAAAATGCCCACTTTGGTTGGGTGAAGGTAAGGGGTACGATTGATGGTTTTGAAATAAGAAAGTATCATTTGATGCCGATGGGTAATGGAAAATTATTCTTGCCTGTCAAAAGTGAAATCCGCAAGAAGATCAATAAGCATGAGGGTGATTACGTTCACGTTATCCTCTTTCCGGACGAAGAACCCCTGGAGATACCGGAGGAAATGCTGCTGTGTTTGAAGGATGAACCGAAAGCACTGACGTTTTTTAATTCTCTGACTGAAAGTGAACAGAAATTTTATATTCAATGGATTTACTCCGCTAAAAAGGAAGAAACAAAAGTAAACAGGCTAGCCAAAACCATTGACAAGTTCATGCTTGGATTAAAGCTTTATGACAAAGAAGGCTGATTGAAAGCAGATCGTGTGGTTTTTCTAAAAGAAATTCGAATGCCCAAAAAGGCGTGTCCGAAGAAGCGAGAGT
>JAYSOP010000061.1:0-5086 GCA_043722905.1 Chryseolinea sp. | reverse complement strand
CATCATGGTCGAAAAACAAGTTCGTCTATAAATCGCCTGAAAGCCATGTGTGTGAGTGCTGTAAGCCATCCGTCGCAGTGAAGAATAAACAGGTTTCCATAATGTTTCGAAACTGGTTGAACGGTTCCAGGGATTTGTACCTGGTTACCTCTTCCAATAGCGGCAAGACATTTACGGAAGCCCAAAAGCTTGGCACTGGCACGTGGCAACTGAAAGGCTGCCCAATGGACGGCGGGGGACTGAGTATCGATTCCAAAAACAATATTCACACTGCCTGGCAACGTGAAGGCCAGGTCTATTATGCACAACCGGGGAAGCCCGAGGAGAAAGTTGGCGAAGGCAGAAGTGTTGGCATGAGCGGGGATCTTGTATACTGGGAAAAAGGAACGGACTTAATAATACAACGACTAAACAGAGAACAACAAATGGTTGGAAAGGGTACGGCGCTGAAAGTGTATGAATTTCCAGACAAAAAAATACTGGCCATTTGGGAAAAGGACGACCAGATTTTTTTTAAGAAACTCTGATTTTACGAGCTAAACAACACCAGTCCTGTTAAAGATCAGCCGTTGATAAAAGTAAGCGGCTATGGACTACGCTGATCCCATCTCAAATTGTCACGGTTGGGTTAATCTGGCTACGGAGTTGGCTTTACATTCGATACCTTGCACACTACAGAAGATAAAATGAATATAGTGGTAGCGTTACAATCGATTATTACGTGTCCCAACTGTGGATACGAAAAAGAAGAATCCATGCCCACCGATGCGTGTCAGTATTTTTATGAGTGTGTACATTGTAAAAAATTATTGAAACCAAAACACGGTGATTGTTGCGTTTATTGTTCCTATGGAACGGTAAAATGTCCACCTGTTCAAAAGGGTAATTCTTGCTGTATTTAGAAAAACCGGGGCCAGAAAAAAGGCAGGCCTTGTTCACCGTTAGTAAATCAATGCGGTAATCGCTCCCTCAAAAAACCATAGATCCATGTCCCTGCGATTGCACTCAAAAGCGTGATGACAATGACCAGCGCCCCGGTTCCGATTTGCGCAAACAAAGGTCCGGGACAGGCCCCTGTTATAGCCCATCCGAAACCAAACAACACCCCTCCAAATACATTGCCTTTATTGAACTTTTTAGAATGGAATTCAATCTGTTCTCCGTACATGGTCTTGATATTAAATTTCTTAATAAGCCAAACAGAAAGCATTCCAACAGCTACAGCCGAGCCGATAACACCATACATGTGGAATGACTGAAAACGAAACATCTCCTGAATCCTGTACCAGGAGATGATCTCGGCTTTTACAAATACAATTCCAAAGAGTATACCGATCACCAGATATTTCAAATTATACCACCAGGGATGATTCAGTTGGGAATCGTTTACGCAAACCGAATCCAGTGAGCGGACTTCAAAATCGGTGTTTTCAGCAGGCAGAACGAATGAAGTTTTTTTGTTCAATGCAAGCGTGGAATGTTGGTTTTTCAAAGGCATAATTATAGACTTAAAATATATGGAAGAATGAAGTTGGCCATGATGAACCCCCCCGCCATAAAACTGCATGTGGCTACGAGGGAGGGCCATTGAAGACTTGATAAACCCATGATCGCATGGCCGGACGTACAACCGCCTGCATAACGGGTTCCAAAACCAACTAAAAATCCCCCCAGCACAATCATGATAAAGCCCTGAAGCGAAAAAAGATTTTGAAAGTTAAAGATTTGTTCAGGCACAAGGGAAGAAATATTTGTAATGCCATAGCCGGCAAGTTCGGTTCTTAAATTCTCATGAATTTGTATGGGTTCATGAGATCCCAGAAAGACTGCCGAAATGATCCCTCCTAACAGTATCCCGGACACAAAGAACAGGTTCCACGCTTCTTTTTTCCAATCGTATTGAAAGAACGGAATATTGGCGGGCAAACAAGCCGCACAAATATGTCTGAGGGAGGAGGATATCCCAAAAGATTTGTTTCCCAGGATGAGCAATACGGGTACCGTTAATCCGATCAGTGGTCCCGAGATATACCAGGGCCAGGGTTTCTGGAGAAAAATTAATATTTCGCTCATGATTTCTTGTTTTTTGATTTCTATGAAGACGCTTGATGTGCGGGGTTTTTAATAATAATGTTTAAAATTCAAAACAAGTTCTTGGTAAAGAAACAATATTTTCTCTTGATTTTTTCAAGGCCCGCTTATCCGCCGATGATAGGTGCCTGAAGGTCTTACACCAAATCCTTAGAGATTTTGTTTTTCTTTGGAAGCCGTGGGACATACCTGCTCCGTTTTCCGAACATCAGTAACGGACAGTTGCTTAAAACCACCTTCGATGTCAATAACATTTTCCCAACCGCGGGCTTTTAAAATAGAAGCTGTGATCATAGAGCGGTAACCGCCCGCACAATAAAGATAGATTTCTCCTTCTTTGGGTAAAGCGGAAAGGTGAGCATTAAGAAAATCAAGAGGAGTATTCACAGCCCGGTCCACATGCTCCGAGATGAATTCACTTTCTTTGCGAACATCAAATACCAAAAGTCTGGCAATTTTATAACGTTTTGCAAACTCACCTGCAGAAATCGATTCAACCGCATCAACCTCTTTTCCTGCCTGAAGCCAGGATTTAAAGCCTCCTTTCAGAACCCCTAATGTGTTATCATAACCCACCCTTGCCAACCGTGTCACCACTTCTGTTTCACGGCCTTCATCTGCAACGATGAGAATAGGGTGATTTACGCCCGGAACGAGTGCACCTACCCAAGGAGCAAACCCGCCATCTATGCCAATGTTGATGGCCTTTGGGATGAACCCTTTTGCAAAATCCTTAGAGGTTCTGGTGTCCAGTACTATGGCTCCTGTTTCATTTGCAGCGAACTCAAATTCTTCAGGTGTTAAAGCAGTAGTGCCTTGCTTTAAAACCTTGTCAATGCTTGCATAACCTTCCTTATTCATCTTCACGTTTTCCGGGAAATACGAGGGAGGAGGAAGTAAGCCTTCGGTCACTTCTTTAATAAATTCACCTTTTGTCATATTTGCACGCAGGGCATAATTGAATTCTTTCTGGTTCCCGAGTGTATCGACGGTTTCTTTCATCATGTTTTTTCCGCAAGCCGACCCTGCTCCATGTGCTGGGTACACAATTACGTCTCCGGAAAGGGGCATAATTTTCGTTCGCAGAGATTCGTATAATAAACCCGCAAGTTCTTCCTGCGCGATATGGCTAGCCTTTTGCGCCAGATCAGGCCGGCCAACATCGCCAAGAAATAAAGTATCACCACTGAAAATGGCATAGTCTTTTCCGTTTTCATCCCTCAAAAGATAGGTAGTTGACTCCATTGTGTGCCCTGGCGTATGCAAAACTTTAATGGTAAGTTTACCCACTTTTAATTCTTCGCCATCCTTTGCAATGTAGGCGTCAAATTTTGGGTTTGCAGAAGGACCGTAGACAATTCTAGCTCCGGTTTTCGCCGCCAGGTCAACATGGCCCGAAACAAAGTCTGCATGAAAATGCGTTTCCAAAACATATTTTATGCTGGCACCATCTTTTTCGGCTTTCTCAATGTAAGGGGTCACTTCGCGCAGTGGATCAATGATCACTGCCTCACCTTCCGATTGGATATAATAGGCACCCTGAGCAAGGCATCCCGTATAAATTTGTTCAACTGTCATAAGTGTAAATTCTTTATTAAATGATAAAATAGTAACTTTTTAAATAGCCTTCCCCCGTGATTTAAGAAGCTAAAGCAGCACCAGTTCCTTGGCTATGACATAGAAACTCATGAATAGAACAAACCAGCCAAAACCAACCTGTAGCTTTCTGCTTCCAATAAATTTTGAAATATAACTACCTAAAAAGATTCCGGATATCGCGATAATGGATATGATGACAATAAACTTAAAATTTATTTGTTGCCCGGATCCGATATCACCCAGGAATCCAATGAGTGATTTTGCAGCGATAATGACCAAAGAGGTTCCTATCGCTTTGTTCATGGGTAATTTCGCAAATAAAACCAAAGCAGGAATTATCAGAAAGCCACCGCCTGCACCTACAATCCCAGTTAAAGCACCTACCACTATGCCTTCAATCACAATCAATGGATAATTATAATTGACCGGTGGGACTTCCTCTATTTCATTCCCGCGTTTGACGATCATACTCACAGCAGCCCCCAGCATGATGAGGCCAAAAAAAATCATGATGGCAATGTCCTTGGTAACCACAAATGATTGAATGGTGAATAAATGATGTGGCAAAAGGGGAATAAAATATCTTCTTGTGAGAAATACTGCGATAAAGCTTGGTATGGTAAACACTACTGCTGTCCGGAAATCAACCAGGTGATCTCTCGCGCTTCGCAGCCCTCCTACCAGTGAAGTAGTGCCAACAATAAATAAGGAATAAGCTGTAGCCAGCGTGGGTTCTATGTGAAAAAGATAAACCAATACCGGAACTGTCAGAATTGAACCACCGCCGCCGATGAGTCCGAGTGCCACTCCAATTAATCCAGCTGCAAAATAACCCAGGATGATCTCCATTTATCGTGATGTTTACCATACAAAGATCCATTGCTTTAATAGCAGGGTCAGTGACTACGGTCACATAACAAATGATTTTTAATAACAGCCCATTATAGGGAAATCTGAGTAATCTCATTTCTGGATATGGAAATCCGGTGCTGACTTTCGAGTTTTTTCAGAAGTCTTGAAATAACTTCTCTTGAAGAATTCAGATCATCTGCAATTTGCTGATGGGTGATCGAGATGGTTTTCGACTTAAGGAAATCAAACTGGCGCTTCAGATAAAATTCAAGCTTTTCGTCCATGGAATGGAATGCGATCTGATCAATCACTTGAAGCAATTCTTCAAACCGGGTGCGATAAGTTTCGAGAACGAAATAATACCATTCTCGATAATCCTTCATCAGGCTATCCATGAATTGCAACGGAATGGTCAGCACCTTGACAGGTGTCACGGCCTGTCCTTTTATCTCACTGGCTTCATTTCTTGTAGCACAGATGATAGATAGTGCACACGCATTCCCGCGTTCGAGATAATAAAGAAAAAACTCTTCGCCATTTTCTC
>JAYSOP010000060.1:0-3506 GCA_043722905.1 Chryseolinea sp. | reverse complement strand
TCATGGGGAGGGTTTTTCAGAAAAACATCGGTTACACCTTTTCTTAAAAGCGTGATTTCAATAAATACCAAAAACTCATACAAAAGCATGGGCGTGATGTGCGTTGAAAATTCCAAAGAACCAAAGGGCGCTCTGAAAGGACTTCGTGCGACGGTGCCATCAATATGCATATGGATACCCCCAAGCGCCTTTTTTCTATTTGGGTTCAGTATATAGAAAGAATTCCAATGTTGGGGGTCGTGCCGGCATCTGAAAGAGGAAAGATTAAAGATTCCCTCCTCGTAGTCCAATATAAAATCAGAAGGAAGTGTGCCTTCATGAAAAATGTAATCTTTCAATTAATAGGGAATTCCTAATTTACGATAAATAAAATGCATTAACCACGCAGGGCCTATTAGCAGAAACTGGATATCCTTAAAAAAAGAAGGTTTCTTCCCTTCCACCTTGTGTCCGTAAAACTGCCCTATCCATGCGATGACAAAAAGTATCAGCGATATAAGCCACAGTGGAGCAATGTCAGATTGTGTAATTATCCTGGCAATGAAAAGGCACAAAACTCCGAATAGCATCATTCCCACACTTAATGAAACTGAGAGAGAAACATAATAGATCAATACAAAGATCAAAACCACCACAGCCCAATTGGCATAAGGATTATCCTGACCTAAAAATCGTTGGACGTTGTCAGAGGGTATCGATGCAATTAAACCTACAAGGCTGAAAAAGATCAGGGGTACGCAAATCCAGTGAATGATCTTATTGGTGTGGTCCTGATGACTTTCACCATACTCTGACAAAAGTTCGTCTATTTTACGCATAGTGGATGCTTTAATTACCAAGTTAATCAGTATTCGCGATAAGGTCAAGTTGCTTTAAACTTCTACTTTTGTCTTCACCTTATTCCAGTTTTTTATCTGCCAGAAAACTTTGCCCGTGGTAAGATGATTTCCCTTTTCATCATGGATTTTAATCTCGCACGGAATAACGATGGCATCGTTTGATCTTAAGGGCAGGTAAATAAACTCTTCAAACCAATTGTCAGACGTTGAAAATTCAGCTGTCGCATTCATTTTACCCTGATAGTGATAATCCATTTCTAACCGCTGCATAATCAGTCGGTATTTTTTGGCGTCCAGTTTTGAAACCAATAAAAAACCCGTTGTAAATTCGGAAATGGTGGCAAGTGCGCAGGCGTGAAGTCCCCGGATATGATTAAAGTTTTTCTTACTAAAGGGAATACTCGTTTTAAGGTGATTGTCTCCGATCGAAATAATTTTAAAACCATGGGGTTTATTAAATGGGATCATTCTGTTGACAGACCAGTTCAGGACCTTTAAATAAAATGAAGAGTGTTTTGCTTTTTCAATTATCTTGGCGGGGTCGATCATAAAAAAAATTCGATTTCAGGATGAATGTATGCAATCCACCCGCAGTGTCCTAGAATTCTGGAATTTATCCGGACCGAAGGCGGTGGAAAATGGAACGATCCCGTTTCTCGTTAATGATTGGAAACTATGAAAAATAAAATAGCTGTTTTGGGGGCGGGATTGGTCGGCAAGGCCATTGCCATTGACCTTGCAAAAAAAAATGACGTCACCTCAATAGACATAAGTGAAACCGCGCTGAAAGGTTTGGAAGTCCATGGAGTAAAAGGATTACAGGCTGATATATCGGATACCGACCAACTCCGTCCCTTGCTGGAACCCTTTGACCTGATCATCGGTGCTGTTCCCGGTTACTTGGGTTTTCAAACCGCCCGGACCGTGATTGAGGCGCATCGAAATATGGTTGACATTTCATTTTTTCCAGAGGATCCCTTTGAACTGGATGCGCTTGCAAAAAAGAATCAGGTAACCATTGTTACAGACTGTGGGGTTGCGCCCGGCATGGGAAATATTATCCTTGGCTACCACAACCAACACATGAAAGTACATTCCTACGAATGTCTCGTGGGCGGTTTACCGGTAGTCAGGGAGTGGCCCTTTGAGTATAAAGCTGTTTTTTCACCGATCGATGTTATTGAAGAATATATCCGGCCGGCGCGTTACGTGCAGCACGGCGCCGTTGTGGTGAAAGAAGCCCTATCAGATCCGGAACTCATTCCATTCAGGGAAGTCGGAACACTTGAATCCTGGAATTCGGA
The DNA here is from genome assembly GCA_043722905.1 of Chryseolinea sp. Classification (GTDB taxonomy): domain Bacteria; phylum Bacteroidota; class Bacteroidia; order Cytophagales; family Cyclobacteriaceae; genus Chryseosolibacter. The sequence continues at coordinate 1,363 of JAYSOP010000060.1, read as the reverse complement.
TGGTCTTCGGTCATTGATCAGGACCATGCCAGGCATTCCCAATATGATTGAAAAAACCTTGCGCTACCCGGGCTGCATTGAATATTTAAAAGTTCTCCGTGAATCCGGCTTTTTCTCGTATGAGGAGATCGACGTCAATGGAATCAAGATCAGACCTATTGATGTGACTTCAAAACTTTTATTCCCGAAATGGAAGCTGAAACCCGGAGAAGCAGAATTTACCGTGATGCGTATCCGGATTTCAGGTGTGGAAAATGGAGCCGAGAAAATTTACGAATACAACCTTCTTGATCACACCGATAAGAGCACAGGCACTTTATCCATGGCGAGAACTACTGGCTATACCTGCACCGCAGCGGTGAACCTTCTTCTGGATGGAAAATTCTCGAGGAAGGGTATTTCACCGCCCGAGTTTTTAGGTGAAGATGATAACAATTTTAGATTTATTGTCGGGTATTTAAAGGAACGCGGGGTTCACTATAAGGTAACCGAAAGCGATTCTTAGTTCACCTCTCTCCTGCCGGCTATTGAGATTAACATTAAGATACCCGCACCCAAACTCATGATCGCCGCGAATGGAAAAAAGTTGTAAAACTCGATGACGCCAAAAGCCACATAGGCAATTCCCATGGGATAAATCATTTTTCGGGTAGTCGCTTTTTGATTTTCAGGGAAAGCAGAAGCATGCCATAAAATACTAATAGACATTCCAAAAACGAAAAACATGATTAGACTATAACCATTAAAGTAATCACCCATGCTTCTGGTCGCACCCATAAATTCTGTCTTATAGCCGACCATGGAATTGACGACCTCCTGCATTCTGGGATCTTCCTGTTTATCCCACGTAAAATGGCCCACCCCATGACCTATCAGGTGAATCGAAATCATGAAGGCGGCAATCCGTAACAATAATTTTGTTTTCATATTAAGTTTTTTTGTGAGTCGCCTATAGTGATCGTGAGCTAGCGGCCAGCTTGCTCCTCCAATATCCGTAACTGAAATAGACAGCAAGCCCTACCGATAGCCAGATAAAAAAATACAACCAGGAGAGCGCGGGAATTTCAACAAGAAGATAAGAACAGAATAAAACACCCATAATGGGAATAACAGAATAATTTCGAACGAAGGTGAGGATGCTCAGCAACGTACCCAACGCTATAAATATCAAAAATAATATCTCCTGGAACCCGTCCTGTGTGATATTTTCAAGACTAGCGGAAATCCGGCCCCGGACGAAGAATAAAAATAGGACGTATAACAAGGGAACAATAAATTTTCCATTCAAATAAGGGAGCCTGAATTTCCCTGTAGGATTTCCTGCGCCCCTTAAATCCGCTACGCGTGGCAACATCAACACACC
>JAYSOP010000059.1:0-13551 GCA_043722905.1 Chryseolinea sp. | reverse complement strand
GGCGGTAATGCCGGCTCTCCCAGACCCGTGGGGTCAATGCCATTATTCACAAAATGAACATCTACTTCAGGTACTTCCTTCATGCGCACCAAACGATAAGAATTAAAATTTTTCTGATCCGGAACCCCGTCCTTAAAGGTTATTTTTCCAAACATCGCGTGGCCGAAGCCATCGACCACACCACCTCTCACCTGTTGATAAGCCCCGCTCAGATTGACAACAATACCGCAATCCGCCGCAACGTATATCTTTTTCAATACAGGGTTGCCTTTTCTGGTTTCAATCTCAGCCACCTGCGCTACATATGACCGGTGCGAAAAATATACACTGAATCCCTGCGACAGGTTCTTCTTCGTACCCCAGCCGGATTTCTCGGCCGCAAGTTCGATAACTGCTTTCATCCTGTCGATATCGTATTTAATGGCACCCACCGGGGTTTGTTTTGCCCTGTCTAAAAGATTCAGCCTGAATTTTACCGGATCCATATTGGCAGCGAATGCCACTTCATCCAGAAATGCTTGCTCAGCAAATGCCAGGAAATTTGTTATGGGCGCACGCCATGCTCCTGTTGTGATCGGTGACTTGTGTTCGACCGAATCGATCAACAGGTTATCAACAGCACCTGAAGGAAAATTATCTTCGCGTGTTGAATTACCGGCATTGATACCCACACCGCGGAGTTTGTACCCGATCATATTCCCAGTGGCGTCGAGTGCCGCCTCAAACCGGTATCGAACTGCAGGCCGGTAAATTCCGCCGGTCATATCATCTTCGCGTGTCCAGATAACTTTAACAGGAGCCTTCACAATACTTGAAACTTCGGCAGCCTCCAATACATAGTCTGCCTGTAGCCTTCTCCCAAATCCTCCGCCGAGTCTGGTAAGGTCCATGGTTATTTTTTCGACGGGAATATTAAGCAACTTGGAAACTTCACCCACCGCTCTTTCCGGGGTCTGTGAAGGGCCGATCAGTTCCACACCATCTTCCCGCACGTGGGCAAAGAAGTTCATGGGCTCCATCGGACTATGAGAGAGGAACGGGCACTGATACTCACTCTTAATAATTTTAGCTGCATTCTTAAATGCGGTCTCGACATCCCCATCCTGTCTTCTTACCGTAGCCTCTTTGCTGTCAAGCAAATCCTTGAACAACTTATCGTGGTCTGAAGTGCTTTCAATATTTCCGTCTTTTTCGTATTCGATTTTAAGTGTTTTCCGCGCCTTGAGAACTTGCCAGGTGGACTTCCCTACCACCGCCACGTTGTTCTTAAAGGTTACAACATCAACAATGCCAGGCATCGCTTTCGCTGCGGCGCTATCAACGGATTTAAGTTTCATCCCAAAGGCGGCAGGTCGTTCCACCATGGCAATCAACATCCCTTCGCGATGAAAGTCCAGGCCATATAATGGCTTTCCGGTAATCATCTCATGGTTGTCGACATTGCGTACAGCCGTACCGATAAGTTTAAAATCTTTTTTGTCCTTTAGTTTCACTGTTTCAGGAACAGTCATGCCCGAGGCTTCTGTGGCAAGCTCGCCATACGTTAGTTTGCGACCGCTTTCGCGATGCAGAACCATACTTTTTTCTGTGGTCAATGATGACGCGCTAACATTCCACCGTTTTGCTGCCGTCTCTACAAGCATATGTCTTGCGGTAGCCCCTGCTTTGCGCAGGCGCTCCCACGAATGCGGAACAGCACCACTTCCACCGGTGACCTGGCGTTCAAATTTTTTCGTATCCAAAGGCGCTTGAACTACCTTTACTTTCGACCAGTCTGCATCCAGTTCTTCGGCCACGATCATGGGGAAAGAGGTCTTAATGTTCTGACCCAATTCCGGATTCGGCGAAAGGATCGTAATGATACCATCGGGAGAAATGGATAAGTAACTATTAAAGGTTTTTTCACCGGAGGCAATGCCTGCATCGGTAATAACTTCCATAGTGGCAGCTGAAGTGCTGCTCCAGTGAAAGCCTAGCATGAGTCCACCACCTGCCGCGGCAGCCAGCTTCATAAAATTACGTCTGGTAGTTTTTTGTAGAGTGGCCATGGTTATTTCATTTTATTAGATGCCATTACGATCGCCTCACGAATCCGGTGATAGGTTCCACAGCGGCAGATGTTTCCGTTCATGGCGGTATCAATCTGGTCAGCCGTGGGCTTTGGGTTTTTATTCAGCAACGCTGATGCGGACATGATCTGACCTGTCTGGCAATAACCACACTGGGGAACATCCACTTCATTCCAGGCTAATTGAACGGGATGATCCCCCTTTTCAGAAAGCCCTTCTATGGTAGTGATGGCTTTCGTACCAATGGCAGAAACGGGCAGCGTGCAAGAGCGAACAGCCGTTCCATTCATATGAACGGTACAGGCACCGCATTGCGCGATTCCACAACCGTATTTTGTACCAACCATTCCGAGGTTATCACGGAGTACCCACAATAGCGGGGTATCTGCTTCAACATCCGCCTCATAGCTGCGGCCATTGATTTTTAATTTGTATTGAGCCATTTCTGATGGGTAAGATTTATCCGGTCAAGATAGGCAGGTGCAATTAAAGATTCAAGCCAGCCAACAGAAAGTTTATGGCCGGCAAAAAACGGTTAATCATCTCGCCGCCTAGGTCGGAATCGCGGATTGACGCTGATTTTTGGATTTCGCGGACGATTCAAATCTTCTTAACAAGGCTCGCTGATTAATGACCTCCTGAAAACCATAACCGAGAAACTTGTGAACTTGCGTTTGATCCGCGGAATCCCATAATCCATTTAATCCACGATTCAGACATTTGAAGGATTTGCCCCCTAAGTAAACAACAAACCCAATATCAATACCTTAAGGTATTCAGTATGTTGCGAGATAAACAAGTTCGCTTAATCTGCGAAATCCTTTAATCCGTTTAATCCGCGATTCAGACATCAAAAGGTTTTGCCAACTGCATGACTACCCTTTTAAACTCCAGGCTCTTGCTCCCAAAGTTGATCAACAAACCAACTTCTTTCCGGTAAGCTTTGAGATAATTCAGTATTTGCGCAAGATGAACATCTTCAATTTTCGTCAACGCCTTCAATTCAACAAGCACCTTGTTTCTCCACAAGAAAATCCGCCCTTCTCGTACCAATGGCGATTTCCCAGTCTCTATAAAAAATATCCATCTCCAGCTCACGATCATAGTCAAGTCCGGCTTGCTTAAATTCAAGAGCAAGGGCTCGCTGATAAATGACCTCCTGAAAACCATTACCAAGAAACTTGTGGACTTCAAAGGCACATCCTATGATTTTCCCAGTAATGTCTTTATGCTTCAGGTCATCCATCATGTTTGCAACAATTGAATAATAATCCGCGAAATCCCCTAATCCGTTCAATCCGCGATTCAGACATTTGAAGATTTTGCCAGCTGCATGACCACCCTTTTAAACTCCAGGCTCTTGCTCCCAAAATTGATCAATAAACCAATCGCTGATAAATAACCTCTTGAAAACCATTGCCAGGAAACTTATGAACTTCAAAACCGCACCCTATGATTTTCCCGGTAATGTCTTTATGCTTCAGGTCATCCATCATGTTTGCAACAATTGAATAATAATCCGCGAAATCCCCTAATCCGTTTAATCCGCGATTCAGACTTTCTTTGGATCAAACAACAAAGGAAAAAACTGCCCCTCCATTTTCTTTCCTTTCGCAATGGGTGGAACCCCCTGCAGCAGTTCTCCGTCAGAATCTGATTTTGTTTCATCCGCAAATACGTTTAATACAAACGCGCGACGTGGACGGGCTGATTTGTTTTCGTAAGATCCATGTACCATTAGGGGATGGTGAAAAGTGCCATAACCCTTTTTCATTTCAATGGGTACTTTTTTCGCAAACTCTTTGGTTTGTTCAGGACTAAGAAATGCATTGATCCCATCCATGTCGCCGGCAAGAGCAGGCTTATCCAACAATCCCCAATGCTGACTTTTGGGAACATAATACAGGCAGCCGTTTTCGGTGGATACGTCGTCAAGCGCAACCCAGCAGGTAAGATGTTGCATGGGTTTTGTGCGTGTCCAGTAACTGTAATCCTGATGCCATGCTACGACGCCACCATGATGGGCGGGTTTGTAAAAAAGTTGATCATGCCAGAATCTCACCGGCTTATTTTCTAACAATTGGCTGGCGGCCACAACAAAAGCAGGATTCCATAAAGCATCGTGAAAACCGGGAGTGATACGCCAGTGACCCAGTGAGTGAAACAATACATGGTCAGGATTGGCTGATTCATTGGTATGAAATTCATGAAACAAATGGTTCCCTGGGTGCGATGGTTCCTTAATTTGGTCAAGTTCTTTGTTGAGTGACGCAACCTGATGGTCATCTAAGAGTTTAATACCCGACAAATATCCAAATTCGCGGAAGAAGTTAACCTGGTCATCGGATAACCGATATTTTTCCCATGCTTCCTCTGCGGAAATCTGTGGGAATAAATCACTGACCGGTGAATGTTGCTGGGATAAGTCCTCTTTTAATTTCATTTTTTTATTCTTTTATGGCCTCCTGTTTATGGCGGCAGGATCCTGCGAAAGATATTAAATTTTAACTGAAACGACCATGGATCAGAACAGGCATCTTTAGCTGCCGGTTGGCATCATTTTTCTTTGTAAATAAAGATATGGAGCCCAACGTGCGCGTCGTTTATGATCCTTCAAAAAAAATTGAAGGTCGATCAGCAGAAGTTCAATCGTTTGAGCGGATGGCCGAACTCATGGATTCAAAATTTTCCATTCCAGGTACAAACATCCGGTTTGGAATCGATCCATTGCTTAGCCTGCTGCCCGTGCTGGGAGACCTCATCACCTTTGTCATTTCAAGCATGCTGATCTACACTATGTATCATCACGGAGCAAGCAGAAAAGTGGTCATCAGGATGATGTTGAATGCCGGACTGGATACCATCATCGGAGCCGTTCCCCTGGTAGGAACTGTCTTTGATGTTTTCTATCGTTCTAACGAACGCAATGTGAAATTACTAAAGGAACATTATTATGAGGGCAAGCACCAGGGATCCGGCACAGGGCTTTTAGCTATCATTTTTCTGATCGCCCTCATTGTTATCGGAGCAGTTATTTACGGAATATGGAAACTCATGGAGGCGATCTTCTAGTGACATGCCCATCGGCATTCCTCTGCCACAAAAGGATAAATCCAACCTTAATTTTAAGCCTGAAAATCTAAATTAAACCCAAAGCTTTCGGCTTTGTGCTTATTGTTCGGCCAAGCGAAGCAGCATTGAATCGGGGGAAATACATTCCTTTATTTTGCGACCACGATATTGTTTGAAATGTCCGTGAGGAAAGCCGTAATCGCTTTACGAGGATCGTTACGCATCATGCCTTCCATTTCCATCCTCAGAAAATTTATTTCAATGGGATCATTGAGCTTTCCACAGAATTTGAAAAAATCGGGACCGAGGTTGCCGATAGCTTTGGACTCAGCGGAGATGAAGGGCTGATGGTAAGATTATCGAGTATTTCGCATTAATCTGCAACACGCAGGGAACTGGCATAATGTTTTAAACAGGTTTTCATAAACTACTATGAACAACATATTTCGCGGATTAATAGCTGGTTATGGAGCAAAGAAACTTGGTGGAGGCTGCTTCGGAACGATCATTGTTTTTGTTATCATCTGGGTAGCTCTTGGCCAATGCAGCTGGTCGTCTGATACACGCCCGGCTCCAGAAACATACCCTGCGGACAGACATGTGTCGGCACCTGCTAAAATTGATAATATGTCCCTGCTTTCCCGCCGAAGCGAGAGTTTATCCGCATCCCTGTGGTTCAACTCTATGGCTAGCTGTACGTTTTTGGACGAGCGTACGGAAGTTGCCTGTTAGTTGGGCACCAACTAAAATTAATGAATTGCAACTCAGTGGACGTACTACGAATTGATCTATTGGCTTGATACTAACTCCTTTTTATATAATCGTGTGCGTCGGATCGTTAAGTGCTCGTAATTTATAAGGTCATCCCTACGGGATTCAGTTTACCTTCTTATCCTGTTTCTACCATAAGGTCATCCCCTACAGGGATTTTAATTTTTAGGTTGGTCTTGATCTGGCTTTCAAAACAATAATTTTTACTTAATTCATTCTTGTCTGCAAACGGTTCAACATTTCTACCCTCCTTTTTTGTCGCGTTCGACCAACCCTTTGAATTGAATTACGGCTCCCGGCAATCGTTCGATCATAACAAAGTCCCGTAAGGCCCCGCAGGGACCCGCAGGGACGACTATATGGTAGAAAACCGGAAGTCTTCAAACCAAGTCCCGGAGGGCCGGCCTTATTCAGGCGCACTGTCTGAAATAATAGGTTGCAACCATATTAAATCCTACCCATGAATTTAATTCATTGCTCGGATAGTAATCATATCTACATAATGCATGCGTCGGATCATTCAGTGCTTGTAATTTATAAGGTCATCCCACCAGGATTCAGTTTACTTTTGGGCTTTTCCACAATAAGGTCATCCCGTAAGGGGATTTTACTTTAAGTCTGGTTGTGATCCTGGCTTTCATAACAATAACTTTCCCTTCATTCATCTTCCTGCTACACTTCAATGTTTCTACCCGCTTTCTTCCCCCATCATTTAAAACACCAGTCTACCTGGGTATCAAATAACTCTTCAGAATTTAATACTCTTATATTCGAAGGAGCTTTTTTATATTCGTACGCGATGCGGGAAAAGGAAAGTTCCTCGTTCAAAAAAGAATCAGCAGCTGGTTGAAGCAGATGATCCTTGATTTGTAACAGCACAACTTTCCGTGGCGCAATACATCCGATTAAATCAGGAATGTCATACCCTGTAAGAACGCTGGCCACTCCCCACGAAAAATTTACCTCGTAAGGATGATGGGTACCTCCCCCTTTATTTTCTTCCAATCCCACTTTATAAATCCTGTTCATAACAATTGATCTGTAGGAAACGGGTGAACCAACAACGGTAATATTGTTTATGGATTCGTCAAAAGCCGCAGCGTGAATAAGCGGAATTCCCATATCGCCAAATCCGATGGCGCCGACACGGGTACTGTCAATATTACTAAGCTCCTTAACATAACGGACAACCCTCACGATATCTCCTGCCTGAATTCCCACTATACTTCTGCCTAGTAGTACACCCGTATATCCCTCTGCAATTCCTCTGGCGGCGGTGTTTTTTGTTTCTCCAACACCAATTACATCCGCTGCGACCACAACGTATCCTTTCTTCACTAATTTTTCTATTTCACCACGGGGTTTCGCATCCGCAATTTTTCCTGCGGCGTGGAGGTAAACTATGCCCGGATGGTTCTTCAAAGTATCATCGGGTACAAACAGCAACATCGGGATGGCGTAATCACCCTCCCCCTGGATCGCATATTTTGCAACACTATACCCCTCACGCTGATACTTTCCGTTAATAAAAGGCTGGGTGGTAACAGCGGAAGGTTCGAGGTATCCGGAAATTTCTTTGGCATTCTTGCGGACATTCTCCAGATGAAAGCCTATGTTCTTCCGCGACTTCTCCAACGCCGCGATCAATGGCAAGCTTTCTCTTTTATTTACATCAAAGACCATATCTCCACCAAAGGAACTAGCAATCTGGCCTGTCGTGGTAACGGTGAGTTCCTCAGCAGATAATAATTCAATTTCGGTTTCTGATGGATCCCCCTTCAGGCCAAAGTGTTTCATAAAAAAGGCATAAATCGCCACCCGGATTTTCGGCGTCAGCCAATGTTTGGAATCATCCTCCACGAATTGCAATTGATCGGTTTTTTTGAACATGGCGTAAACTTTACTGGCCTCCTGATAGGCTTCCCGCGCTCCTTGAAGCGTAAGATATTGGTCTCTGGATACAAACGTCAGCAATGCGGGCTTCGGTGCCCTGACTTCCAGCAGATCCTCAAAGGTTATTCCTTTCGCCAGGCTGTTAACAAGGGTAGCTTCCGCATCCTGCGCTCCCTTTGTTTCAAGCTGTCTGCGGCTGGCAGTAGACCAACTGCAGGGAACGGAAACTTTAACCCGATCATCAAACGCCGCCAGGTATGCTGTCACGGTTCCCCCGCCTGAAAACCCGGTTACGCCAATCTTGTCAGCATCCACTTCGTTCCGCGTCACCAGATAATCAATTGCCCGAATGCCGTCCCAGATAAAATATTTCGCACTTGAATATCCGGATAAAAAACATTGATTTCCGAAATAGCAATGTTCCACTACAGAATAACCTATTGAGGAAAAATTTATTTTGGGATCAAAATATTGAACATGCTCCCCCTGACCAAGCGGGTCTATTGTGAAAACTACGATTCCCTTTCTGACAAGATTCAGAATAATCACCTGGTCTAACGGCGCCCTGAAAGACTCTTGTTCATGACCGATAAGGTTTAGTACCGCAGGCGCTTTTCCTTTGATCCTATCGGGGATAAAAAGACATCCGGTCACATAAAAACCAGGTCGGGATTCATAAACAATCTTTTCAATGCGATAACTTTCCTTTTTAATAATCCCTGTGATGATGGGCTTCAATGGGTTTTTCCCGGGAAAGGGACCCATCATTTCAGCCAATTTTTTACTGACCATTTGCTGTCGATCTAACCACGCTTTTGGGGTCGTCAATTGGGCAATTTCCTGGTCTCTGAGATCAAAATGATATGAAGCCAGTTTAATCAAATGATTCATCAGCAGACTTCCTGGGTTATTCCACCGGATCCATTGATGAAAAACCTGGAGGTTCTCTTCCTCATTCTGATAGATCAAGTCAATAGTTTTCGTCGAGGGTTTTGTTTGCGCGGAAAGATCTTCCGTGATCAAAAACAAAACCAGTACAGCAATGCCGAAAAAAAATTTTCTGAAATTCAAAGGGTTAGTTTATAGTTTCAGTCAAAAGGTAGAACATTTTTTAAAGTGATGCTCGTCATGGATTGCTCCAAATAAAAATTTAAGCAGAATTTTGATAGTGTGATCGGTTTTAAAGTTGCCTGTCCCGGCGAAATTGGTTTTTCGCATGACTTCCAGTAATTATTCATTTACCGCCGGTTTAGTTGGTGATGGCTGATTTAATGTAATGAAAAAGGAAAACAAAGTGTTCCGCTCTTCCAGCGAAAGTGCCTCCGGTAAATCAAAGTCGATGTTTTTCATCATTTGCTTCTCTATATTGCTGCCCAAAATACCAAAACATGGGGACCATGATTTTCAGGAGAAATACTTTGCTGATTTACTTACTTTTTTTTTGCACCTTCTTTTCCTGTGAAAAGAAGGCTGAAAAAATCCTTGTTATGGTGTCCAAAGACAATTCATCGGAAGGAAACCAATCTTCCCTTTCGAACATAATGGCCATCAGTAGTGCTAAAAAAATTGACATTGACACGACTTCAAGCGCAGTGTATTTTGTGGAAGATTCTTTACTGAAATACAATGCTGTAGTATTTGTCGGAATGTCTCCTGACGTCTTAGACTATCAGCAACAGGCGGATTTGGAACGGTATGTGCAGTCCGGCGCAGGATTAATGGTTATCAATCCTGACAAGGATACCGTCCTGAATTGGCCGTGGTATCAAAGTATTAACACCGACCGCCAGCGTAAAAAAGAGAATTCGTGGCAAACAAAATACGATGGGGGACGTGCTTTTTTCGCAAAAGTAACTGGCACGTCGAAATCTGAAGAGGCGGAAAATATGATAGAAGAAGGGCTTGACTTCTCCGTTGGAAAATCGCCCGATTATTCCAGGGCTAAAACAGAACGAGTGCCAGAAACGAACCGCTTTGTTGTAGAAATATTGGATACCTACCTCTACGAACCTATGGAGATGGTTATTTTCAGCGATGGCCGGGTATTGTATCTCGAGCGCCGGGGGGATGTCAAATTATACAGTCCCATTACAAAAAAAACAAAAACCATTTCCACCTTTGATGTGAGTATTACTGGAAACTATGAGGATGGCATGCTGGGTGTTGCCCTGGATCCCGACTTTGAGAAAAATAATTATATCTATATCAATTATTCTCCTGCGGGGGACGTGGCAAAACAAAACGTTTCCCGGTTTGTCATGAAAGGCGACAGCCTCATCATGAGTTCCGAAAAAATCGTATTCGAGATTCCCACACAGCGCGAAACCTGCTGCCATTCAGGAGGACACCTTGAATTCGGACCGAATGGCGATCTATATATTTCTACGGGAGATAACACGAGTTCCAAAGAATCCGATGGCTTTACCCCTATTGATGAGCGTCCGGGAAGAGCACCCTTTGATGCACAGAAATCTTCAGGAAACACCCACGATCTTCGGGGAAAAATATTGCGGATCCATCCTGAAAAAGATGGTACTTATACAATACCTGATGGAAATCTTTTTTCGAAGGATGGTTCACAAGGTAAGCCGGAAATTTACGTGATGGGTACACGCAATGCGTTTCGATTTACCGTGGACGACCATAATGGTATTGTATACTGGGGTGATGTCGGTCCTGATGGTGGCGTTACGAATGAACGGGGGCCGCAAAGCCATGATGAATTTAACCAGGCTAAGAAACCCGGCAATTACGGGTGGCCGTATTTCGTCGCCGACAATAAGGCTTATGCTGATTTTGATTTTACGACCAATGCCATTGGTCCAAAATTCAATGCCGACGAACCAGAGAATTTATCTCCCAACAATACCGGATCAAAAATTCTTCCACCCGCCCAAAAACCTATGATATGGTACCCTTATGGTGACTCGAAAGAGTTCCCGATTCTGGGCAAAGGGTCGCGCAGCGCGATGAGTGGTCCTGTATATTATTACGAAGATTCTAAAGGTGCTAAAACAAGGTTTCCGAAATATTTTGACGGCAAGCTTTTCATTTATGAATGGGCACGCAGTTGGGTAAAGGTCGTCTCGTTTGATGAAGACATTAATCTGGCCAGGATCGAACCGTTCTTACCAGACCAGGAATGGTATAAACCCATTGATATGAAATTTGGTCCGGATGGCGCTTTATACGTCCTGCAGTATGGGGCGAATTATTTCGAACATAACCCGGATTCAAGGTTGGTAAAAATTACTTACGTGGAGGGAAACCGGGAACCAAAAGCGGAAGTACTCGCCGATAAACTCAATGGCGCAGTTCCGTTAACGGTAACGCTATCGGCAGAAAAATCCGTTGACTTTGACAGGAATGATAAACTTCGTTATTCATGGGATCCTGGAATCCCAGGTTCTGACAGTCTGAATAATACTCACCGTATCACCGTCACCTACGAGAAGCCGGGGATTTACAAACCTTCTGTAACCGTTACCGATAAGGAAGGAAAAAAAGCTACGGCTCAACTCGAGATCAGGGCGGGCAACGAGCCGCCAGAGGTTTCGATTTCAATAAAGGGATCTAATAAATCATTTTATTCAAACAATGGGAAAATCGATTATTCGGTAACGGTATCGGATAGGGAAGATGGCTCCATTGAAAAAGGTATTGACCCCGCTTCTGTTTTTTTATCTTTTGATTATCTGAAAGAGGGAAAAGACCTTGCCTTACTGGCCTCAAATGCAGAGATGTCAGGCGATATAACAAGCCTGAGGGGAAAAGTGGCTATTGCAAACAGCGATTGTAAAACCTGCCACAACATAACGGAAAAGTCAATTGGTCCGAGTTACATGGATGTCGCCAAACGTTACAACGGAAAAAATGCCCAGAACATGTTGGTCGAGAAAATTATTAAGGGTGGTAATGGCAACTGGGGAAAGAATGTGATGGCTGCCCATCCGCAACATTCTGCTGAGGAGGCCGCTGAAATGGTGAAATATATTTTGTGTTTAACGAATCCTAAAACTAAACCGTTGCCTTTAGATGGGAAGGTTGTTGCCAGTGAACATGTTAAAAATAATTCGCACGGGTTTTATGTCATGCGGGCTAATTATACCGATAAGGGTAATCCGGCTACGGGAACGTTGACCGGTACAAGTCTGCTTACATTGAGGCATCCTAAAGTAGAAGCTGAAGACTACGACGTGAGCAATAATGTATCTACCCGTCACGTAGACGGTACTGACATAACATTTTTAGGGGGTGTGCAGAATGGATCACACATTGGTTTCAAAAAAATCGATCTGACGGGGATCCAGAAAATTTATTTCAAAGTCAGTTCACGGATAAAAGGGAGTGTAATCGAGATCCACTCTGAAAGCCCGGGGGGCGTCTTGCTGGCAAAGACCGAAGTTCCTCACGTCGATAAACCCGGTGATCCTGTAAAACTTTCCGAGGCTTCGATAAACAACGCCTCCCAGGAAGACCTTTATCTGGTTTTCCGCAACAACGATGGAAAAAAAGACAACATCCTGTTCCTGGATTGGATGTATTTTGATAATGGAAAGAGTCCGGTGCCAAAGCCATAACATCCGTGTATGAAGAAAATACTGTTGCTAGCGATAGCCATCCCGTTATTATCAGCGGGTTTGGTAAATGCCCAGAAAGGAAAGCCAATAGACCTGGAAGCAACCAGCGAAACCAGGGCGCTGTATAAGAGCCTTAAAAAAATATCTAAAAAGCATACGTTGTTTGGACATCAGCACGCCACGGAATATGGACGTGGATGGAACAATGAGCCTGACCGTTCCGATGTGAAGTCAGTAACTGGTTCTCACCCCGCGGTGATCGGTGTTGACTTAAGCGGTTTCTCAGGACGTCCCTTGCAGGTCATTCAGCGCACTAAAGAAAACGTCCGTAAAACAGTCGTTGACACTTACAACCGCGGAGGAATTACAACGGTTGCCTGGCACTTCTCCAACCCGGTATCCGGGGGTGGTTTTAATTGGGTAGATTCCCTTTCCATGCCTGCGGTAAAATACATTATCCCGGGAGGGGAAGCGCATCAACTCTATAAAGACATCTTGAAAGGAATCGGGGAATGGGCGAACACCCTAAGAGGAAATGATGGCGCTCTGGTCCCGGTAATTTTCAGACCATACCATGAATTTGATGGCGGTTGGTTCTGGTGGGGTGCTTCCCATTGTACACCCGAGGAATTCAAATCTCTCTGGCGTTTCACCGTCGCGTATTTAAGGGATACGCTGAATGTGCACAATTTCATCTACGCATTTTCACCCGACAATAAATTTCTCACTGAACAAAAATATCTCGAACGTTATCCTGGTAGTCAGTGGGTTGATCTGGTAGGTATAGATAACTATGGGGATATGGGCAGGAATGGTCGATATTCCCTCGACACTGCCGCGCTGAAACTCAAGATTGTTTCTGACTATGCCCGCAAATCAGGAAAGCTGGCAGCCTTCACCGAAACAGGTTTAGAATCTATCCCCAATCCAACCTGGTGGACGGAAAGTTTATTGAAGGTGATGAAAAGCGATAAAATGAGATTAGCCTACGTGCTCGTATGGAGAAATGATGGTCGAAGTCCTACACATTACTATGCCCCTGTTCCCGGTCATCCAAGTGTTCCGGATTTCATGAAGTTTTATAATGACCCATACACATTGTTTGAGAAGGATCTGAAAAATGTATACGGTAAAAAGAAGCGTTAGTTCAAAGTTTAAGATTCAAA
>JAYSOP010000058.1:0-3966 GCA_043722905.1 Chryseolinea sp. | reverse complement strand
ATTATAAATTGTCACACATGTTGGCTTGAATTTGCCTGGGTTATTTTAAAAGTAAAAGAACTGCCTTTCAAAACAGACAGTCCTTTCTTAAAAAGTAATACGATACTGATAATAATGGTTAATGCTCGTCTTCGAGAAAACCGGTCCTTCTGTGACCCGCGATTACATATTCGGTGCCATAGGCCGGGCTGTCATCACTGAAAGATGAAGAAAAGTAAATGCTGTCAGTTTTAACACCACTGGTAGATTTTCCCTGCCCTAAAAATACGGCTCCGTTCGTTATCGTCACCTCGCTATCATAGGAAGCATTTTTCCCTGCCGTTACAGAAAATGTTTTGGATGCTTTGTCAAAGGCTGCCTTTACCTGGAATTGCCAGAAGTTATCGACATCATAAACCCACAGGCTATCCGCAGTATTCGATGACGTGTTAAAGGTCATTACTTTAATATAACTTCCGATGATATCATCATTTTCATCAATTACGCCATCTCCATCATCTACATAGACCCTAACCCACCATTCACCGGCAACCTCTTGTGTGGCAGTCCCTCCTGGTTCAGGATCTTCCTGGCAACCTATCGTTAAAAAAGCAACACTGACTAAAAATATATATCCGATTAACTTTTTCATTGTCTTGCTATTTAATTTATAATTGAACTTGCTTCAGGGTTACTTTAAAAGTATACGGTCCGGTAGGCCAGGTTGATGTAAAATTTATCGTCTTGGCAGCAGGGTCTACATCCATTGTGGTAATGGTAGCGTTACCACCAAAGCTCCCCACCACCGCAGGCGTAAACGTAAAATTATTCCCAGGGATATTGTTGGCCAATACGGTGGCACCTGTGGCGGCGTAAGTAGGACCATAGGATCTTCCAAACTCATAATAA
This sequence comes from Chryseolinea sp., assembly GCA_043722905.1. Taxonomy (GTDB): domain Bacteria; phylum Bacteroidota; class Bacteroidia; order Cytophagales; family Cyclobacteriaceae; genus Chryseosolibacter. Next base: position 3,078 of record JAYSOP010000058.1, on the reverse strand, counting down.
CCACCAATGGCATCGGATATCTGGTAAGTATTCGGGGCGATTTTGGTGATATAAGCATATTCCCTATCCGTATAATCCGCATCTGCCGGACCGCCAGCAGGCGTCCTTACTACCGAAACGGTGTACACACCTTCAAGACTCGTCACCAGGTTTCCGGTAGGAGGCAGCACTACCACCGTGCGGGATACCGAACCTGAATATCCATCAACGTTTGTTGCCGAATAGGTCACGGTGTATACATCCGGTACCGAAGTATCAAGCGCCTCAACGGAAGGATGAAAATATGTGCCACTCACGGTTTCGGTCACCGGTATTTCTTTACCTTGTTCAGTAGCCGTTACCCCTGGTAGGGAAAAGTCTTCACCGAAGTGCACAACATAAGTTTCCTCACCATCCATTTCAATGACCGGATAGTAGGTAATTTTTTTTGTGAGACCTTCCGTTTCAAGTTCCCTGTCACAACTACTGATTAATACTGTGATCAGCGTAAAAAATAATATTTGATATCTATTTAATTTCATAAGAATTCACCATTAAATAATTTGAAGATTCTCTATAGCTTATTTATGCCACCACATAGGGTCCCATAAATTGGACTGCTCAGGGGCATTTGGATTTCTGGTCGTTTCTATATCTGGTAAAAACAACCTGCGTGCAAATCGGTTTTGTGTTGTTCCCTCTTTTGGATAAACCACATTTCCCGGAGCATACGATGCATCAGTATGGTACACCGGACTCAACTGCGGATAACCAGTGCGCATCCGGTCGAAGAAGGCCTCCATTCCCTGGTGGGTGCCTGCAAGTGAAATCCACTTTTGCATGAGAATCGCAGGCAGGCCACCGCCGAAGAATGTATTGTAATCATATGGCCCTGCCAGAAATAAATCTGCTTTAGAGGCATCTCCCGCGTGTTCGAAAGAGGCTGTTACACCCCTCTCATACAGGGCTTGAGCATCTCCGGTACCCCAACCTCTTTCAATGGCTTCTGCTTGCAGAAAGTAGCTTTCCGCTTCAGAAATAAAGTAAACAGGATCGGTCGCCTCTACTTTTCCGGTAGAGATCGTCAGGGGAGGCAAGGCGGTAGACGTAGCGTTGAAATCACCCTGGTTCATACCTTTATACCCACCCGCCTCGGCGGCATTATAAATTTTATATAGCCTTGTGGTATCATTATTCTCATTGAGCAAATCAAATAATGTTCTACTGGCCTTCAGGTTTTGATTAGTATTTAGCTGCCTCTTATCCATTTCATAAAAAGGATTGCTTTTACTGGCCTGGTCTGCAAATTCATCCATAGCAGCATCCTCTGAAAGAAATTCTGCACCAGATGCGTATAAAGCCTGGATGCCAGCAGCAGCCTTGGACGGATTTTCCTCGGCATACCTCAAATAGATTTTAAGCTTCAATGTATTGGCAAATTGAATCCATTTATCTAGGTCACCTCCAAAAACAAAGTCGGCGTTTCCTGGGTTCGTTACAGTCTCTGCACTAAGATCTTTTGCCAAAGCGTTGTCTAATCGTACTATTAAAGAATCGTAAATAGAGACACTCGATTCATAGGCGGGCTCGCTGATCCCATCATCACCCCTCAAGGCTTCAGAGAATGGTATGTCGCCAAATATGTCTGTTGTCACGTGGAAGCTATACACCTGCAGCACGGTTGCGGTGAGATATAAACCCCAATCTTTTGATCTCGCTGACTGATCTTTCACATATTCCAAATCATTCAGGCCGCCGGCATAAAGTTCCTGCCAGTCAATGTCATAGTCTCCGGGTGTAAAATAAAAAGCGTCCACATCCTTGTACTGATTAGACGCATTGTTTTGCGTATAGTACTGAGACCAAATCCCGCCGACAATGGCAAACCTCCCACCGACAACGCTCGCAACAGAAGTAATCCCTGATGGTAATGCAACTTCGGGAGTAATCTGGCTCGGGTTGTTTGGATCTCTGTTTAAGTCCTCCAAACTTTCCTCACAGGACAGTAATAAAATCACAGTGAGGGCAAACGGTATATAAAATCTGAATCTTTTCATTGTTAGAAACATTAATGTTAAAATCCGGCCTTAAGACTGACACCATAACTTCTTGCAGTAGGACCCCCGGCGAATTCACCAAACTCGCCAGACAGATCATTACCATAAGTGGTTAACTCAGGATCGATTATGTTATTGTCTCTTGCTGTCCACAAAAGCAGGTTACGTCCTACCAGATTAATCTCCAGGTTTCTGAAACCAATTTTGCTGACAAGACTTTTCGGCAAAGAGTATCCCAGCACAACTTCTCTTAATTTTACATATGACCGATCAATCACGTAGTCGCTGTCTATGTAAGGGCCTGTACCAAAATAAGAAGAGACATTGGTCATACTCACCGGCACAGTATTCTCCACAAACGTGGCTCCATCCCCTTCTCCAACCTGGATAACAGAGTTTGGAACGATGAATGGATTCCGGTCATTATAGGTCGACTGCGTTGTGTTACCCACAAAATTCATCAGCCTTTTTGTGTATGCATACATGAGGCCGCCTTCTCTCCAATCAAAAGTAAAGGAGAGGGAAGCACCTTTGTAGGATAATCTATTGCTTAAACCCGCAATGAAATCCGGTTGAAAAGACCCGAGTATTTCCGGATTATCAAGTTCTACCTGAGGAAGGCCATTGGCAGGATTGACAATTATCCGGCCTTGTGGATCCCTCGCTTTTCTAGGGCCTTCAAACAAACCCAGTGGCTGACCTGGGTAACCAACGAAGTCCACGTCGTATGCACTTACAAAAAAGCCACCAAGCCCTACCAGGTCAGATCTCTCTAAACCGCCCTCCAGGCTAACCAGTGTAGTTTTATTTTTGGTGTAATTCATGGAGATGTCCCAATTCAAACCGTTTTCAGATCGGATTGGGTTAATGTTTAACAATACTTCGATACCCTCATTATTGACCTTTCCAAAATTTCTCACCTGACTTGTATAACCAGAACTAACCGGAAGCGGGACATTCATGATCTGTCCATCGGTGTCTTTATCATAATAAGAGGCATCAAGCCGGATACGTTCATTGAAAAATCTTAAATCAGCACCAA
>JAYSOP010000057.1:0-2527 GCA_043722905.1 Chryseolinea sp. | reverse complement strand
CTGTCAAAAAGTTGAACCCGAACCTTAGCATAGTTTAGACCTTGCTTGCTAAAAAGGGAAATAGATGGAAAATTCAACACATACTGTGTCTTGGCACTGTCGGCCAACATCGTCAACTCCGTTTTATTCCCGGAGCTTGTATTTGTAGACAACAGGATCAGCAGGTTTGGAAAGCGTTCAAAAAACCGATACGACAGGTATTGGTGGGCGATATAACTGGTCATTTTAATGAAGTCTCTTTCTTCGGAAAAGGCCCCCTCGGAGGAAGTCATCAATTTCACATTTTCAGGCGGCGCAGCAATTTCGCCGCTTTCAGTATTAGCTGTCGATCGTGACTCATGTGTACTTATTTGTAGCTCTGCATTGATTTCGTTTAGTTCCTTCTGCAGCTTCCGGTCAACCGCTGACGAATGGGGTGCGAGAATTAAAATACAAGGCTCATATTCTTGCGCCCAGACTGCCGGGAATAAAAGCAAAAATGTCACAAAGCTGAGAATGGATTTCATAGTTCTTTCTTCCGTTGAGATGGATATCGAAGTTAAGAATTTTTTCAGGCTTACATGATATTAGAAAACCCTGGGTTCATGGAATGCTTGAGATTTTTTGATCAGGAAACGTTTTAAATTGCAGGCGATAGCTTACACCCTTAAATGTTAGCCAAAAGAAGTCTCAGACGGCGGACAGATCTTTATGAAAATGGCGGAAACACCTTTTGCCTCGCGCTTCGCCATGCTGCGCGACAAATTCGGTACGTCATGGATGCTCCTTCATGAGCGTTAGTGCGGAATGGTCAGAATCGCGGATTAAACGGATTAATGGATTTCACGGATTTTTAAATATCTGTAGAGGAATAAGGGAGAGATCTGAATAACGGGTATTGCATTCTAAAATCCGCGCAATCCTCTAATTCGCTCAATCAGCGATTCAGACACTGGATACACGTCCTCGCTTGATTCCATTGCCGAAGAAGAGATCAAACGATCCCCGATGTCTTCCCGACTAAAAACCAGGTTACTATTTTTATCGGTGCCTGAGCTTGTCGAAGGCAGCCCGACGCGTTATTTATCATTCAAAAACAATAATAATCCATTCCCTCAGTATGGAATCACCCTGAATTTTGAATCTTTTAAATATTCAGATTAACCGAACTGCCTATGAAACGTTCTCTACTCTTTTGCATCGCTTTACAGGTAGCGCTGTCTGCAAACCTTCTTCTTGCGCAGAATATCACATGGAACAGCGCCCCAAAAACGGGATTTGTCTTCCAGATCTCCAATAATGAAGCGCAGAAATTACTGACGACGTCAAGTCCTGATACCATTATCAATTCACTGCTTCATACCGAGATAGATACATTCAATGTGGCAAAGGGATGGACAGACACGCCCAAAATGGGGCACTTCATTCTGGCCAAAATTATTGAAAACAAACTTCATTGTGAATACACAAGCGTGTTTCCTTATCAGGTTCTGCTACTGAAAGAATACAATGCGCTTTCGCTCCAGGTACTCGACCTGGAAGGTAACGTTCGGGAAGATGCTAAAGTAAAGTTCAAAACCAGGAGAATCAGGTTTGACCAGGAAAGTAAAACGTATCGGGTCGAGAATCAGTGGTTTAATGCCTCCAGCAAGATTGTGACCGTAGAGCTCGACGGCTTTCGGTCTGTCTTTAATATCGAAAAGCATAAGGTGCCGTCATGGTCCCACGACTACTATAACCATGATGACGGACTCGATTTCTATTCTTACATGATCACGGATAAGAATAGATATAAGCCAGGCGAACGAGTTCGCTTTAAGTCATATGCATTGTCAGGATCGCGTAATCCCATTCGAAGAGATCTTGAAGTCTGGTTGATGAGATCCGGGAAACCGTTAAAAGTAGGTACAGTCTCCCCCCACCGTCCCGGAAGTTTTGCAGGCGAAATTCAATTACATGATTCATTGAAGCTGACGCTGGATCAACATTATATGCTTCAGCTTTGGGAGAAGAGCGGACGCGTCGTTTCAAATTGCAGTTTCAAATACGAGGACTATGAACTTCACGGAAACAAACTGCACGTGGAGCTTGAGACAACAAAACATTTTTACCCGGCCTCAAATTATGTGAAGATTAAGGCTACCAGTGAGAACGGCCTCATCCTCAAAGATGCTCACGCGACTGTTGCCGTACTAACCGAAAACATCAGAGAGATATTTCAACCACTCGTTGTGCTTCCCGACACCCTGATGTTCAAAGAGATTCAGCTGGATGCCGAAGAGGAAACCGTTGTTGAGATCCCATCATCGCTGTTGCAGAAATCAAATACAAGCTATTATGTTCATGTATCCGTTATGAATAGCCAGAATCAACGAATGGATCAGGGCTTATCGTCCTCGTTTTACTTTTCACAATACGAGCTTACTGCTACTTACTCCAACGACAGCATTGAGTACCAGGTGTTGGATAAAGGATCACCCATGCAAAACATCGGTGTAAAGCTTTATCGCGATGGAGCAGTAGAAGGTGTGAATTTGGTATTACCACA
>JAYSOP010000056.1:0-3005 GCA_043722905.1 Chryseolinea sp. | reverse complement strand
AGCAAATTTGAGAATCTACCCCTGTCCTCGGCCAGATCAAGCGAATCGAATGATGTGCCTATTATTTTAATTCCATATTTTTGCAGCTTCTCTGCAAGCTTCAACGCAGTCTGCCCTCCGAGTTGAACAATTACCCCTTCCGGTTTTTCATGTTGGATGAGGTCATACAAATGTTCCCAGAAGACCGGTTCAAAATAAAGTTTGTCGGCAATATCAAAATCCGTTGAAACCGTTTCAGGATTGCAATTCAGCATAATCGTTTCATAGCCGCATTCTTTCGCTGCCAATACGCCATGCACACAAGAGTAATCAAACTCGATGCCTTGCCCAATTCTATTGGGCCCTGATCCCAGAACAACGATTTTCTTATTGTTGGAGACCTTTGATTCGTTTTCGGTGTCGAATGTAGAGTAGTAATAAGGCGTTTTTGCTTCGAATTCTGCTGCACAGGTATCCACCATTTTATACACGCGATGGATGCCCATTTCCCTTCTTTTCGTATGCACTTCACTTTCCAGGCAATCAAGCAGATGGGCAATTTGTCTGTCTGCATAACCTTGCTCCTTCGCCTGCTTCATTAGTTCAACCGGAACATTATCAAGGGAATACTTTTCTATCTTCTTTTCCAGCTCAACCAACTCTTCTATCTGCTTCAGGAACCAGCGATCAATACGGGTCAGCTTTTGAATGGTGTTAATGGGAATTCCCAATTTGATTGCGTCGTAAACATGAAATATTCTGTTCCAGGTAGGATGCTCAAGGCTGTGTAGAATTTCCTCCTGCTTGGTAAGTGATTTACCATCGGCGCCTAATCCGTTTCTTCGGATCTCCAAAGACTGACAGGCTTTTTGCAATGCCTCCTGAAAGTTTCTTCCGATGGCCATTACCTCACCTACTGATTTCATTTGGAGACCGAGTGATCTATCAGCCCCTTGAAACTTATCAAAATTCCACCTTGGAATTTTAACAATCACATAGTCCAGCGCTGGCTCGAAGTAAGCGGTTGTAGTGCCCGTGATCGCGTTTTTTAACTCGTCGAGATGATATCCTATAGCGAGCTTTGCAGCTATTTTAGCAATCGGATATCCTGTTGCTTTCGAGGCAAGGGCCGATGAACGGGAAACACGAGGATTAATTTCAATTCCAATAATCTGATCGTAATTATCAGGATTCAAAGCAAATTGAACATTGCAGCCGCCTGCAAACTGACCAATACCATTCATCATGAGAATAGCAAGATCACGCATCTTTTGGTAGGTTGTGTCTGGCAACGTCATGGCGGGCGCTACGGTAATAGAATCACCCGTGTGGATTCCCATGGGATCGACATTTTCAATGGAACAAATAATGATCACATTGCCGACTCCGTCTCGTAATAATTCAAGTTCATATTCCTTCCACCCGAAAATGCTTTGTTCCACCAGCACTTCGTGGATAGGTGAAGCATGCAGTCCCCGGTCCAGGGCATCATCAAAATCTTCGGGATTTCTTACAATCCCACCCCCGGTACCACCGAGCGTGTAAGAAGGACGGATCACCAGTGGAAAGCCAATCTCTTGCGCGATTTCCTTTCCCTGCAGGAAAGAAGTTGCCGTGGCCCCTTTACAAACTTCAACGCCGAGCTCATGCATTTTTAGTCGGAATTTCTCCCGATCTTCTGTTGTCTCAATGGCTAGAATATCCACGCCAATTATCTTAACCCCGTAATGTTGCCAGATTCCTGACTTCTCACAATCGATACAAAGATTGAGTGCAGTCTGACCTCCCATGGTAGGAAGAACAGCATCAATGTGATGCTTCTCGAGTATTTCGCGGATCGACTTTTTATTTAGGGGCTTAAGGTAAATATGATCCGCCGTAACCTTATCAGTCATAATGGTCGCCGGATTAGAATTGATCAGCACCACTTCAATACCCTCTTCCCGAAGCGAGCGGGCGGCCTGAGACCCTGCATAATCAAATTCACACGCCTGGCCGATAACAATCGGACCACTACCTATGATAAGTACCGAACGAATACTTCTGTCTCTTGGCATTGTTTATATTAGAAAGGAATGAACAAATCGGGCAAAAATATACCAGAATTGTTGCATTAACAGGATTCAAGCGATTTTTTTAAGATGTTTTACACTTTAATTGCTGGCAGCCAAATTGAGCCCCACCGGCAGGGCACTGGATACCATTTGTGAATGGTTTTTCTGTTTCTATTCCTTTTTGCATCTTCCAAAATGAATCTGAAGGTGAAAGCCAAACAACAGAACTCCATCGATGCAATTGTTGTAGGATTGGGCATCAGTGGTGGTTAGGCGGCCAAAGAACTTTCTGAGAAAGGTTTAAAAGTATTATTGCTCGAAAGGGGTAAACCCGTCGAACATCCTCATTATCAGACTGCGTCGGCGGATCCCTGGCAATTAAATCATTGCGGTCGATTGACCCAGTTACCATCCGGTCTCGTTCAGCTAATCCCCAATTCTTAAGAATTTGCGAGAATAGATGCGCTCCCTTGATGTTGCTTTAAGCAAATAAAAACCAGGTTTAAGAAATTGAACATCTATATTTTTCATAATTCCCCCAGTATTTGATGTGGCGTGTTCGGTATACATATTTCGTCCCTGTACATCGGTTATTTCGATCGTCACGACATCATTCTTCGGATTTAAAAACTCTACTATAAGATTGTATTTCACCGGTACCGGGTAAAGTTTGAATGCTGTTTGAATGGACTCCTCCGCACCGGTTATTAGCCCTTGAATAGAAAGGTTATCAACAGCCCATCCCCAACCATGGGCAAGCGCATCAGCAAAAAGTCTGAAACGAATCAGCACTTTATCTCCCTGAAAAAAATTCCCATTGGCGGTCATATCCATAAGTCTTTCCCGAAACAATTTCTTATCGCCCTGCGCATCTGAATTTTCGCCGGTAACAGAATCATTATACAGAGAAAGCCAGGAAGAATCTGCCCTTGAATCATAACCGTCAGCAAATGGTTTCCAGGTGGCCCCATC
>JAYSOP010000055.1:0-2497 GCA_043722905.1 Chryseolinea sp. | reverse complement strand
AGGACCAAAACTGCAGTCAGTGACCGCCCTCAATTCGCTGACATTGCTCATCACCTTTGATGAAAAATTGGAAAATGTAACCCCTGACCTTCAAAAATTTTCCATAGATCCACCGCTGATGATACACGCGGGATGGTTCAGGGACGCGACCCTTTCAACAATAACCCTTTCGCTTTCAGAGGAACTCAGCGCCGGCACCAGGTACACACTTACGGTGAATGGAATATATGATTGCCCTGGAAACAGCATCGATCTTAATTTTTCGCGGGCCACCTTTATTTTACCAGAAAAGGCAGAGGCCGGGGATATCATCATTAATGAAATATTATTTAATCCGCGTTCAACCGGTGTTGACTTTGTTGAGGTCTATAATCGTTCAGAAAAAACCATCGATCTGAAGCAGTGGAAAATTTCACAATTCAATAATGGTGTGATCGATCATCTGGAGGTTATTACAGATGAAACCTTATTGATCTATCCAAATGAGTACAAGGTATTTACGGAAAGCATCAATATACTGAAAGGTGAATATTTACAGGGTGTTGAGGATGCGTTTGTTCAAATGAATTTACCACCTTTCAACGACGATGCGGGTTCTGTAGCCATATTAAATGGAGAGGAGGAACTCATGGATACTTTTGAGTACACGGATAAAATGCACGGGGTATTTATTCAGAGTACTGAAGGCGTTTCGCTGGAAAGGATTTCTTTTGACAGAGAGGCGGAACACGTGCAAAATTGGCGTTCTGCCAGTTCCGCTGTTGGATTTGCTACACCAGGGTATGTTAATTCCAACCTCCGTGGCGAGATCGCTATCGACGATGAATCAATTATCGTGGAGCCCGAGATTTTTCAACCCCATGTATATAATCATGATTTTACACTTATAAAATTCCGATTTGACCAAGGAGGCTTCGTGGCAAACGTTCACATTTTTGATCCTCAGGGTCGCAAGGTGAAAGCCGTGGCGCAAAATGCTCTTTTGGGTACAACAGGTTTTTTCCGCTGGGACGGTGACCTTGACAATGGCTCAATGGCAAGGAGAGGTTCGTATCTCGTTTGGTTTGAGGTTTTTGATGATAAGGGCGTGGTGCAGACTTATAAAAAGAGGGTGGTTGTTTATTAGTCCATAACCGGGTTATTTTCACAAATAAATGGCGCAAAAGTACTCTGCATGCATAACATTTTTTACCTTCGTTTCGCGGGTATCATAAATTATGCGCAGAGAGGAAACGGTAGACTACACCATAAAAGCGGCCTGGCATGCCATTGCGAGAATGTATAATCAGCAGGCGGGCAAACACCACATCACCATGTCAATGGGCTTTGTGCTTTTAAACATCAATTCCCATGAGGGCACACCGGCAACGAAAATTGCGCCCCTGATGGGTTTGGAAGCCCGGAGCCTGACACGATTGCTCAAAAGCATGGAAGAAAAAGGGTTGATTTGCCGCGAGGCTGATGTCAGTGACAAGCGCCTGGTCCGGATTTTCTTGACCAAAGAAGGAAAAAAGAAAAGGGAAAAGTCCAAGGAAACAGTGCTGCGGTTTAACGAGGCAGTAAGGGATAACATCGGAGACAATAAATTAAACACCTTTTTTAAAGTTTTGCAGGACATTCAAAAGATCATTGAAAAAAACAATATTTACGTTAAGGTCAATCCATAACTTTACCACTAACAGTCTAACCCCACTATGAATCGTATAATTCGAAAGGTTGCAGTTCTAGGTTCCGGCATTATGGGCTCCCGTATTGCATTTCATTTTGCAAATATTGGCCTTGAAGTTTTATTGCTTGATATCGCCCCGAAAGAACTTATTGAAGCGGAAAAAAACAAGGGGCTTAGCCTCGATAGTCCCGCAGTAAAAAACAGAATTGTACAAACCTCTTTTGACAATGCCATCAAGTCTAACCCGGCACCTTTATTTACGAAATCTTTTTCTTCACGCGTTAAACTCGGAAACTTTACCGATGACATGGGCAGGATCAAAGATTGTGACTGGACCATAGAGGTGGTAGTCGAAAATCTGGAGATCAAGAAAAAAGTATACGATGAGGTTGAAAAACATAGAAAGCCGGGAACCCTCATCACCTCCAACACCTCCGGAATCCCCATTCATCTAATGGCTGAAGGGAGAAGCGAGGATTTTCAAAAACATTTTTGTGGAACACACTTTTTTAACCCTCCGAGGTATCTCCGGTTACTTGAAATAATCCCCACAGAGAAAACCGATCCCGAGGTTGTTCACTTTCTCATGAATTACGGTGATTTACACCTGGGAAAAACCACGGTTCTTTGCAAGGATACACCTGCCTTCATCGCCAATCGCGTGGGCATTTATGGCATCATGAAGGTGGTGGACTCCATGAGGAAATTCGACCTTAATATCGATGAGATTGACAAATTAACTGGACCCGTTATCGGTCGGCCGAAATCGGCAACTTTCAGAACGTCCGATGTGGTTGGCCTCGACACACTGATCAAAGTAGCGCTGAA
>JAYSOP010000054.1:0-13906 GCA_043722905.1 Chryseolinea sp. | reverse complement strand
AAATTCCGTTCAGTATTAATTCTGGAAGGTCAGGAAGAAGAACGCAAACGCATTGCCATGGATATCCATGATGGCATTGGCCAGATGTTGACCTCTTTGAAGTATCAGATTGAGGCTATCGATTTGAATGAACGTGCAAATGCAGAGCAAAAAATATCGGAAATAGATCAGCTCATCAAGCAGGTGATTAAAGAAGTACGGAAAGTTACTTTCAATTTGAAACCTACCGTACTGGGAGATTATGGCTTGCAGGCGGGTTTGAATGTTTTCATCCGTGAAATCGCTAAGCATACCGATATCGAGCTGGTTTACGACACAAGCGGTGAAATCGAACGACTTGCACAGAAAATTGAAGACAACATTTTCCGCATCGTGCAGGAAGCGATCAACAATGCCATCAAATATTCCGAGGCTAAACGGATAGAAGTAGCGCTAACGCAGTCTGATAATGAGATTGTTATTACCGTTATGGACGAAGGCAAAGGATTTGATACCAAGATAGTTGAAGCCCGGAGTATAAACATTGAATCAGGAAGAGGTTTTTTTAATATGTATGAACGTACAGAATATGTTAACGGGAAATTAAATATTGATTCTTCTCCGGGAAAAGGGACGACGCTTACCCTGGTGGTCCCGGTAAGAAATATGGTGACGACTGATTAAGAATGATAAAGAAACCTTACCCCGATTAGGATAAATAAATTCCGGAAGATATGGGAAAAATAAATATTGTTTTGGCAGATGACCATGTACTGGTTCGCAAAGGTATCAAGGCCATGCTCGAATCAGATACAGAAATTAATGTAATCGGTGAAGCGGGTAACGGCAAGCAAGCGCTTGAGTCGGCAAAGATTTTAAAACCCGATATACTGGTGCTTGACATTCGTATGCCGGAAATGACCGGATTGGAAGCAGCCGATAAACTGAGCGCTTATTCGCCCCTGACCAAAGCGGTTATTCTCTCCATGCACGATTCCGAAGAATATGTTCTTCAGGCCCTGGATGTTGGAGCCTATGGTTATCTGTTGAAGGACACCGACAAAGACGAGTTTGTCAAAGCGCTCAAACAAATTCATGGTGGTAATAAATATTTCAGTGGAGCAGTGTCTAATGTTTTAGCGAACCGCTTGCTCAGCGCCAAGCCTTATACGCGAGTAAAAAGTCCTGCAGGAGATGCTTATCATCTTACGAAGCGCGAAAAGGAAATTCTTCGCATGGTCACTGCGGGAAAACACAATAAGGAAATAGCAGACTCGATTAGCAAGAGTTTAAGAACCATTGAGACCCATCGTTTTAATATCATGAAAAAACTGGGTGTGAATAATGCTATTGATATGGTAAACAAGGCAATGAAAGAGAATTTGGTTTAATATCTATATTCGCTCCAGGGGATGGTTCAGTACAGCCACTATCTTCATTTGTATCCTTCTCAGTATCTCTGGTGGTTGTAACTGATCCTACTACCGGATGATCCTACAACAGGTCCCTCGTTCCGCAATCGATTTTCTACGTATTTCAATCATTTTCTGTAATATATTACGTATTTATACGTACTATATTGCACTAATTACTTATTTTCGTACGTAAATCAATCACGATAACGAAAATGATCAGGCTTTTTACTAAAACCAAAACATCCTTTCAAAAACAGGAAAAAATACCAGGTACGGTTTCCTGAGATAATCCCTTTCCAGAAATGAAAATCCTGAAGGGACAAAAATTATTGTTAACGCTAAAATTAATTTATGAATCAGAAAGTATACACACCCATATTCGTTTTCTTTTTTTGCCTGAGTGCCGTGGAGCGTGCTGATGCGCAATTTACGGTAAGTGCTGAGATACGCCCCAGAGCTGAGTACCGCAACGGTTTTAAAAGGCCTCTTCAGCGGGGGGATGATCCGGCTTTTTTCGTTGAGCAACGCACAAGGTTCAACACTTTTTTTTCTTCCGAAAAGGTTGATGTTTTTATCTCTTTTCAGGACGTCCGCAACTGGGGGTCTACTACTCAGGTTTACAAATCTGATCCATCTCTCCAAAATATTTATGCTGCGTGGGCCGCTTACAAGTTCAACCCAAAACACGCGCTTTCCGTGGGTAGAATGGAATTGGATTACGATAATGTTCGCATTCTGGGTAATCTCGATTGGGCCGCTCAGGGCCGCTCTCACGATCTTGTAAAATATGAATTTGGTGGGGACAAGATCAAACTGCATATCGGGGCTGCCTTCAATCAGGATTTTACGACACCGGAGCCTGTTAAATTCACCAACACCTATTATAGTGTACTGAATAATTATAAAACCATGCAATTTGCCTGGTTTCACAGAGAATGGGAAAACTCCGGCCTGTCCATCCTCATTCTAAATAATGGCGCATCATCTACCCGCATGCTGAACGGCGTTATGATAGCCGATTCCACTGTGAACTTTTCACAGACACTGGGTTTTTACGGTACAAAAAAAATAGGCAGCGCTTCTCTGGAATACGATGCGTATTACCAGGTGGGTAAAAATCCCGCCGGGAAAAATCTAAATGCCCACATGGTCGCTGCTAATATTACATTCTGGAAAGCGAAACCAAATAATTTTTCTATTGGCGTGGAATATCTGACAGGCGATAAATCTTCCACTGAAAAGGATGAAAATTTTAATCCACTGTACGGAACGCACCATAAATTTTATGGTCATATGGATTATTTCTACGTGGGCAATGGACACAAAAATAAAGGCCTTATCGATGGATTTGTCAAATCAAAATTTAAGATGGGAGAAAAATCTTCTCTTCTGGCACATGTTCACGAGTTCCTGTCGCAGTCAAAGATTGTGAACGGCGACAACCTGAATTTGTCTTCTACCCTCGGTACTGAAATAGACCTTGTTTATGTTTTGAACATGGCGCAGGGTGTCGTACTCAACCTGGGGTATTCGCATATGTTCCAGACAACATCACTGGAATTCATTAAAGATAATCCGGATCCTAAAGCCAGTGGGGCCTGGGCCTGGGCGATGATCAGTTTCAAACCCACATTATTTACAACCAAACCTTCAACAACGAATTGAAAATCTAAAATAAAAAATCATGATATTCAGCTACCACAGATCTACCATACTCTTTCGGTTTTTCGCCGTTTCCATTTTTATATTTCTAGGAATTGTTTTTGAAAGCTGCAACTCAGGCCAGTCAAAAGACAGGTCCGGAAACAACACCCTGCTTTCAGATCAGAAATTAATAAAATTAGGGATTATTCCCCTCACCGATTGTGCTCCTTTGGTCATCGCTTTTGAGAAAGGAATTTTTAAAAAATATGGATTGAATGTTGAGATTTCCAAAGAGGCATCCTGGGCGAACGTGCGTGATAAACTGTTAACTGGCGAATTACAGGGAGCCCATTGTTTATTTGGGATGCCTTTTTCAGTTTATACCGGTGTAGGAGGAAATGCCGGCTCTGAATTGCCCATTGCCATGATGTTAAACAACAACGGTCAGTCTATCACACTTTCAAAAGAATTTTGCGGAAAAGTGAACCATCGCGATATCAGTTCGGTGGGAAAGGCTATAAATGAAATGTCGGCGATCAAAGAATTGACTTTCGCGGGAACATTTCCGGGGGGTACACACGATGTGTGGATGCGCTACTGGCTTGCCGCTTCGGGCGTGGATCAGAATAAAGTCAAGATCATCACCATTCCTCCGCCTCAGATGGTGGCCAACATGAAAGTCGGTAACATGGATGGTTTTTGTGTTGGCGAGCCATGGAATCAGATCGCTGTGAAACAAGGCATAGGCTTCACTCACATCGCTACGCAAGACCTTTGGAAAGACCATCCCGAAAAGGCACTGGTGTTGAACAAGGAATTTAGCGTTCAGCGGAGAGAAGACCTGAAAAAAGTAATGAAGGCAATCTTAGAGGCATCCATTTGGCTTGATGACCTTGACAACCGCGACGAAGCAGCGGAAATTATTGGGCGCGCGTCTTACGTAAATGCACCGGCTCAGGAAATTGCCACGCGATTGAAAGGCGTCTATGACCTGGGATGTGATTATGGCCAATACACCTATAAAGATGATTATATGTTATTCCACAATGGGGGTGAGACAAACTATCCCAGAAAAGGATATGGCATTTGGTACATGGCGCAATATGTCAGGTTTCATTTCCTGAAAGAACAACCCGATTACGAATCTATTGCGGATAAACTGATTTTGCAGGACTTATACAAAGAAGTAGCTGCCGAAATGAATATTTCCATTCCTCAGGATGATATGCAGCCGTTTACCATTGATCTTGATAAAGTAAGTTTTGATCCGAACCGACCTGAAGAATCCTTGATGAATTATAAACCCATAATGTAAAGTGATGAAAGTTAATGATCAAAAAAGATTGAGCATGGCACCTGGAATTGAGATTTCCTCGGGTTATGTCCCGGAAGACCTGGTGGCTTCCAAACCTTATGTTTTTCAACGATGGATAGACCGGGTAAAGACATGGGTACCCAATATTTTGGCGAATGCAATTTCTCTTGGCTATACATTGGGGGGATTCTGCATACTGGTTGGTCTCTGGGCCCTTGTAGCGGTTTTTACTACGGATTTCCCAGGGCCCCGGGCTACGCTTATTGTTTTTTGGAAGCTGCTCATAGATCCTGTTTATTACAACGGCCCCAACGATATGGGTATTGGTCTTCAACTATGGAGTTCCTTGCTACGCGTGTTTGCAGGCTTTGGACTGGGTGCCATAGTAGCAATTCCCATTGGAATGCTGATGGGTGCCAACCGATTCTGCAACAAGCTTTTTTATCCCATTGTTCAGATTCTTAAGCCAGTTTCGCCATTGGCATGGTTTCCAATCGGTCTTGTGGCATTTCAATCGGCCAGTACTGCTACCGTATTTATTATTTTCATTACGTCGCTGTGGCCTACCCTGATCAATACTGCTTTTGGCGTCGCATCCATCCCGGATGATCATAAGAACGTTGCAAAAGCGTTTGGTTTTTCGAATTGGAAATACATCACAAAAGTTTTATTACCCTATAGTTTTCCCCATATCATTACCGGCTTACGTCTCAGCATTGGTGTTGCGTGGCTGGTGATCGTTGCTGGGGAAATGCTTTCGGGCGGAACCGGGATTGGTTTTTTTGTGTGGGACAGCTGGAATTCGCTCAGCCTTGAAAAGGTAATTTCCGCTATCCTGATCATTGGATTTGTTGGCCTTCTACTCGACCGGATTTTTTCTAAAATCGAAAAGCGATTCACCTATAATCTATAAATCCACTATCAAAATGAGTTATCTGAAAATTGAGAACATGGAAATCTCTTTCCCTACACCGAAGGGAAAATTTATTGCCGTAAAAGATATCAATCTGAATATTGAAAAGGGTCAGATCGTCTCTATCATCGGTCATTCCGGTTGTGGAAAATCCACTATTCTGAATGCTATAGGTGGAATGCTTTTACCAACAAAAGGGGAGGTACGTCTTAATTATAAATCCATAAAAGGACCCGGCCCTGACAGGGGTATTGTCTTTCAGCATTATTCTTTACTTCCGTGGTTATCCGTATATGAAAATATTTTTCAGGCGGTAGATGCAGCTTTGTCGGATAAAACTAAAGATGAAAAGAAGTTCCTGGTAGAGAAATATCTGGAAATGGTAAATCTGTGGGGGCACAGGGAAAAATATCCGAAACACCTTTCAGGGGGCATGAAACAAAGGGTAGCCATTGCCCGTGCCTTCGCCATTGACCCTGAAGTGTTGTTACTCGATGAGCCTTTTGGGGCCCTGGATGCGCTCACCAAAGCTTCCCTCCATATCGAACTTTTGAAAATGTGGAACCTGACGCATCGCAGTAAAACAATTTTTATGGTCACGCATGATATCGAAGAAGCCGTGTTTCTTTCTGACCGGATTGTGGTAATGAACAATGGGCCGGCAGCCACGATTCGCGAAATAGAAGACGTAAATCTTGGCCGTCCAAGAAATAAAAGAGACACGGTCAACCTTCCCGAGTACAGAATAATCCGGGAGAGATTATTGAGCCTGTTAATGGAGAAAGTTGAAATCGACGAAAATGATTTTTACAAGGAAGAAAAAGCGGCATAGTTAGCTTGTCCGGCTTCCAGATCTGACCGGTCGCTAAGGTCCGGCAAACAATGGTATGAAATCAACTGAATCAAGTTTTAAAAGTACCTGCTCATATTGTGGTGTGGGATGTGGCCTTATAGTGAAGAAGGACAGAAAAAATAACCTGGTTGTTACAGGGGATGTCGATCATCCCGTTAACAAAGGAATGCTTTGTTCCAAGGGTATGAACCTGCATTACGCGATGCAGGATAAAAGCGACCGGATACTGTATCCTCAAATGCGGTGGAGCCGCAATCATCCCATGCAACGGGTAAGCTGGGAGACCGCTATGCAAAGGGCGGCAGCGGTCTTTAAATCCATCATTGAAAAACACGGACCTGATGCTGTTGCTTTTTATGTGTCGGGGCAATGTCTTACAGAGGAGTACTATGTTGCCAATAAACTTGTAAAGGGTTTTCTGGGGACCAATAATATTGATACCAATTCACGGCTTTGCATGAGCAGCGCAGTGGTGGCATATTCAAAGATGCTGGGCGAAGATTCTGTGCCTGTTTCTTATGACGATATCGAGCTGGCGGATTGCTTTTTGATTGCAGGGGCAAACCCGGCATGGTGTCACCCGATTTTATTCAGAAGAATTGAAGCCCATAGGCAAAATAATCCGGGCGTAAAATTAATCGTCGTGGATCCACGTCGCACACAATCCTGCTCCAACGCCGATTTGCATTTGCAGATCAATCCAGGATCCGATATTTATCTTTATCATGCCATTGGGAGAATTTTAATTGAAAACGGAGAGGTTGATTATGAGTTTATTACCAAACATACCGACGACTTTGAAAAATATAAAAGATCTGTCTTTCAATATACCGTTGCTGAAGCCGCAGCGATTTGTGATGTAAAGGAAGGCGACATACGAAAGGCTGCGGCCTTTATTTACCAGTCGAAAGGGTTTCTTTCTCTCTGGGCCATGGGTCTCAACCAAAGCGTGATCGGGGTGAATAAGAGTATTGCGCTGATGAGTCTTAACCTGATTACCGGGCATATCGGGAAGCCTGGGTCCGGTCCTTTTTCCTTAACAGGTCAGCCAAACGCGATGGGTGGACGGGAAGTGGGTGGTCTGGCCACGATGCTTGCTGCCCACCGCTCGTTGGCGAATTCAGTTCACAGAAAAGAAGTCGCTGATTTCTGGGGTGTGGAATCCATTTCTGAAAAGCCGGGTTTAACGGCTACTCAAATGATTGATAGCCTTGAAAAAGGCGAATTAAAAGCTATCTGGATAATCTGTACGAATCCATTGGTTAGCCTCCCAAATGGACGGCGTGTAGAGGCAGCGTTGAAGAACGCGAAATTTGTAGTGGTTCAGGATATATCGAATTTATCTGATACGGTTCCATTGGCGGATCTTGTACTTCCGGCTGCAGGACATTTCGAAAAAGAAGGCACCATGACAAACTCCGATCGCAGGATCAGTCTTTTAAATAAAGTAGTTGATCCGCCGGGAGAGGCGTTACCCGACGTCGATATTTTGTGTTTGTTTGCCAAAGCCATGGGTTTTTCAGGTTTTGACTATCCTTCTTCCAGGGAAATATTTGACGAACATTGCCGGCTATCAAAATCCACAAACATCGATATTAGCGCTCTTTCGCATCATCGATTGAGACAGGAAGGGACTTTTCAATGGCCCGTAGACGAAAAAAATTTTTATGGCACTCCCCGGTTATTTACCGACCGCCTTTTTCATACAGAGACAAAAAAGGCGAAATTTTTCCACGTGGATCCCGAGAATCACTCTGAAAAAATCACTCCGGAATTTCCCCTCATCCTGACCACGGGCCGTATCCGGGATCAATGGCACACCATGACCAAAACCGGGAAAGTAAACAAGCTCCGACAACATATTGATAAGCCTTTTCTGGATATCCATCCTCATGATGCGCTCATGCGAAACATTCACGAGGGTGACGTAGTGGAAATCAATAATGTCCGTGGTGCAGTCCGTGTTTGTGCACATGTAACCGACGATGTGAAAAAAGGTGTTGTGTTTTTACCCATGCACTGGGGCAAAATATTGACCAGTGATCTCGCCAGGGCAAACAACCTTACCAGCGATAAGGTAGATCCATTGTCCAAAGAGCCAGATTTTAAATTTTCGACAGTTAAGGTGGAAAAGTATGCGAAGCCTGTTGAAAAAATTATTGTTGTAGGCGCAGGCGCGGCGGCCTATCGGTTCATCGTAAGTTATCGTACTTTGAATGGTACGGATTTGCTTCATGTGTTCTCAAAGGAAAAAGATACTTTTTACAACAGGGTATTATTACCGGAATATGTTAATGATTCCTTGCCATGGGGTAAGCTAAAGAAATTTCAACAAGGGGAATTTGAGAAACTGGATGTCATTCTCCATGCTGAGAATGAAATCCTTTCCATTGACAGGTTAGGGAAAAAGGTTTATGACAAATTTGGAATAGCGCACCATTACGATAGACTTATCCTCGCCACGGGCACGAGGGCGCATGTTCCAAATGATGCCCCGATAAATTTGCCAGGGGTATTTACTATGCGAACCAGGGTGGATGCGGATAAGCTGAAGAATCATTTACGGCCTAACGGGCATGTGTTGATCATTGGTGGTGGACTACTGGGATTGGAATTGGCGGTGGCCTTGCGTGAAACGAATGCATTAGTATCCATCCTTCAATTAGGTAGCCGGCTTATGGAGCGTCAGATCGATAATCTGGCTGGAGAATTATTACTGGATTTTATTGAAGAAAAAAATATTACCGTATATATCAATGACCAGATTCATTCCGTAACTTTTGATGATGTGACGGAAAGATTGAGCGCCCAATTCAGAAGTGGCAAGATAATTAAGATCGATGCTCTTGTATATGCAGTGGGCACAAGGCCAAATATAGAATTTGCCATTGAAAGTGGCATTGAGTCGGGCCGGGGTATTTTGGTAAATGATCACTTACAGAGCAGTGATCCGGATATTTTTGCCATTGGCGAAATCGCTGAGCACAATGGTGAAACCCTGGGAATTACGTCAGCCGCGGAAAAGCAAGCAGAAGTATTGGCGCATTTTATTCACGGGGATGTACAAAGCATTTATAATGGTGCAGTACCGATGAATATATTAAAATTACATGGACTTGATCTGTGCTCCATCGGCATTTCTGAAACGCCTTCAGATGATGCAGACTATGATGAGATCTTATTTATCGATAAGGCCATGCGGTATTATAAAAAATGTATAATAAAAAATGACCGATTGGTCGGCGCTATCTTAATCGGTGATAAATCTGAATTTGCTGAATTCAAGGATCTAATTGAAAAAAGGATTGAATTATCCGAAAGAAGATTGCAGTTACTTCGATCAGGGAAGAAGATTGAAGCAGTCAATGGTAAACTTGTCTGTGCCTGTAACCAGGTCGGTGAAGGAAATTTACAGAAGCTAATGATGGATGGTTATAAAACCTTAAATGAATTATGTCAGCACTCTGGAGCGGGCATGGGATGCGGAAGCTGCAAGCCTGAAATAGAACAGATCCTTCTGAAAAATGAGGATGTGGCTGGCGTTATACTGAGTGAAGAAATACAGGATATCAGGTAAAAGCCGGATATTGCCAACCATGGAAACAAGCAAAAAACGCGGTCTCATCAGAGCGTTTGTAAAGGGTGGATTTTTGTCTCCATCCGACTTATTGAGGATCATGGAGCTATCACGTGCCATTGGGAATAAATATGTTTTGTTTGGATCAAGACAGGACATTATGTTCCCATCAAATGATGTCCAGGAACAGGAACTTGATACGGCTTTCCGCGCGATCAATATTGAATATGAATTGGGAGGCGATCAGTCAATCTATCAGAACATTGTCAGCTCCTATGTGGCAGTGAATGTAGTCGAAACGACACATTGGGTGAAGGAAGACACCTATAATGTTATCATTGACAATTTTGAATATAAGCCACGTCTCAAGATTAATATTGTCGACCCGTTGCAAAGTCTGGTACCTCTCATTACCGGGGAACTTAATTTTATCGCATCCAAAGATGAAAATTATTGGTATCTGTACATTCGTGATCCGCGAAAGGGAAATATGCTGGAGTGTTGGCCAAGACTTATCTTCGGACAAGATATTCCGAAAATTGCAAAGGAAATAGAAAAGTTATTTTTGGAGTTCCTTCCTTTTACGGTAGAAGAGTTATATCTGATGTTCAGAAACAATCATATCCGCATAAACTATAAAGCCATCCCGAACAAATTAAAGTTTCAGAATACAGCTTTTCCTTACTACGAAGGGCTCAATGCCATGCTCAATAATCAATACTGGTTGGGTTTATATTGGCGCAACAATCAATATGATATTGATTTTATGACAGCCGCTTGCAGATTATGTCAGGAGACCAACATCAGTAAGATCAACATCATCCCTTGGAAAGCATTTATCATAAAAGGAGTAAAATCCAGTGACAGGCTGAGATGGGAAAAACTGATGGGAAAATTTGGTATCAACGAAAGACATTCATCCCTTGAATTAAACTGGCACCTCCCCGTAAGGGATTCAGAGGCTCTTGAATTAAAACGTTTCCTTGTTCGTGAACTCGACCAACAAGACATCAGCACCCATGGTCTTACTTTTACTATCAAGACAAATCGTGAAATGTTTTATTTCACCTCACTTGTAATTGAAAAATGTCAGGAGGCTGACGCAAAGCCTGGCGAATATTATAATATCCTCTATGCCAGAAATTTCAACCCAACCCTGATCGCCTACCAAACCTAGGTCCGGTCTGTAACGAAAGAAATGATTCCTGCTATCCTGATAGAACTAAGCAAGTTGTATTTCCGTCAACTCAACCCTGAAAAAGTTCAGGTGCATGAGGATGCCAAACCGGAAATTCAATTCAATCCCGGGTTAATCGCCTATCAATGCCCAAACTGTCTAACGATTTATGACACAAAATTTGGGGATGCTGTATCCCAGATTCCGCCTGGTGTTCCGTTTAATGATCTGCCTGACTCTTATGTATGCCACGTGTGTGGCAGCACTAAAAAATACTTTATGGCTATCCAGAATATTTAATCCGTGACCAAAATAACGTTTGAGCAATGCGTGTAATAGAGAACACTAATAAAGCCGCGTATGACAGGACCGGCATGATCTTCATTGTCATGAACCTCGCAGACAAATGGTCATAACATAAACCGCGTGGTTTTTCTTGCACTAGTATTAATGCCATTCCATAGAATCTCAACCAGATCTTCAGGAGCTGATGGGGAGATGAATTGGGTATTGGATTTTATCTTTGCTGCTGTTAATGCGTTAGCATGAAAGATAACAGCCAGCATTTCCGCGTTCGGATAGCGGTCCATTTCCCTGTCTATCCCATTCTTGAAAAGATCAATAAGGGGATTTGATTTGGCTGGGTGAATTATTCTTTCAGGATGTGGTAACGATTTGAGGTTTTCAAATTGCTCAATGAAAGCAATGGCATGAGGACAAATTGTGTAAAATCTGTACAATGCCATCCAGTTATCAAAAAAACGCTCTTTAAAGTCCAGGCTATATTTTCCGGCCTCGTACAATGTGTCTACTATTTGTTTTGTCAAGGATTCTGACATTTCCTGGAGCAAATTTCCCCGGCTTTCAAAAACATAAAGAATCATTGTTCCGCTTAAGTTCGCCTGAAAGGCAATTTCTGCCAGTGACGACGCATAAAATTTACCCTCACTCAGGAGTTTCAAAGAGGCTTCAAAAATGGCTTTCTTCTCCATCTTCAAATTGTCTGACTTAATAATTGTTTTCACGGTGTTGTCTTAAATATTTTCTTGGTTAAATGACTGGAGTTAGTTGAATTATTAATACATCCTGTTCATCCGTCATTTAAGGTATCGGTTCCTGATTCATTCTTATTGGCAAAGATAGCGGGTCCTTGCTTTGGAGGCTAATATTTTCTCCAGGCTGTGCCCAGTGCACATTAACTAACCATAAATCCTTTAAGATTTTTATAACAGAAAGAAGAAAGGAATAATTTTAGAATTAGAAAATTCAGGAACATTCGAAATATCAATCGTTAGCGCTATCCTTTGGGCCGATTAGGACCTGGTGGCGTTGAATCCATGGTCCAGGATCAATATCCATCGGTCTTTATGTTCATTTTATTTCGCTATCGTTTCCGATGAATGCGTATGATTGAATAGCGACTTAAAATCAAACGGAGGGCCTTTTAAAAGGGCGTGTAGCGATTAGGTTATTAAGCGGTTTTTTACAATATCAGCGAAAATCTGTTCACTTAAAAAATAGAAATAGTTTTTCATCTGAGTTACCAGTAGGAGAGCCCTTTTGCCGGATTTTGGAATTGGTTTTAAAAAGGCGCCCAATCGTGTCATTTTTTTGTAACCATGGATAAAAATGGTTCGTTAATTAGTTAAACAAATGATTAAAACGTTTGTTTAACTCAGATTTTTTTCTTTAGTTTTGTATCAGCATGAAGAAAGTAAACGCAAAAGCCAACAAGAAGCCCGAACCGCCCGTTCTTTCAACCGAGCAAAAAATTAAAGACACCGCCTTAAAGCTCTTTACCAAAAAGGGTTTTGCGGCTACCCGTACGCGGGATATTAGTGAAGAATCGGGCATCAACCTCGCTTTACTGAATTACTATTTTCGCAGCAAGGAAAAGCTGTTTGAACTGGTAATGACAGAAGTTCTCCAAAAATTTTTCATAGGCATCACCCGTATATTTAATGATGAACAGACTTCGTTGAATGAGAAAGTAGAAACATTTGTCATCAGTTATACTGAGTTGCTAAAGCAACAACCTGATCTGCCGTTTTTTATTCTCCAGGAACTGAGGATGAATCCGGAAAGACTTGCATCCAAAATGGGCGTCAATGAAGTCTTTAAGTCATTTTTCTTTCGACAGCTCAGGCATGATATCGATAAGGCTAAGATCCCCAAAATCCACCCATTGCACTATGTTATTAACATGATCAGCATGTGTGTATTCCCGTTTATTGCGGCGCCTTTGTTAAAAAACCTGGCTGGCATTGATACCAAAACCTTTGGTGTTTTAATTGACGAAAGAAAAGTCTTAGTACCAAGATGGATGAAAATAATCATGCAGCCTTGAATGGTGAAGCAAGGGAGGAGCAATTTTTGAGATGAGGTTAATTCAAATGATGGATAATTAATTCTGTACTATGAAAAGTTTATTTTCTACCGCAGTACTGGTCCTTATTCTGATCCACACCCATGGACAGGAGAGGCTCACCCTTAGTGAATGCTACACCCTGGCTGAGGCTAATTATCCGCTGATCAGGCAAAAGGAATTAATTTCACTGAGTAAATCCCTTTCACTTGAAAGCGTGGCTAAAGGATATCTGCCGCAAATTCTGGTGGTAGGTCAGGCAACCTATCAATCAGAGGTGACTCAAATCCCTGTGGAAATGCCAGGGGTTGAACCCTTAAGCAAGGATCAGTACAAGATTTTTGGTGAAATTTCACAAACACTCTATGATGGTGGACTAGTGAAGCAACAGGAACGGTTAGGGGGTAGCAACAGTGTTGTTGAGAGCGAGAAACTGGCGATTGAATTGTATCAGCTTAAAAACCGGATAAACGATTTGTATTTTGGGATCATATTACTTCAGCAGCAAACTACTCAAAGCGAATTGGTGAAAATGGATATTTCATCAGGTTTGCAGAAGTCTGAATCCGCCATCGCCAATGGTTCAGCCCTGCAAAGTTCGGCCGATGTTTTGAAGGCTGAAATATTAATGGCCGAGCAGAGAACCATTGAACTGCAATCAGCAATAA
>JAYSOP010000053.1:0-2513 GCA_043722905.1 Chryseolinea sp. | reverse complement strand
GGCGCCATCTTGTCCGGTGATCCCGGTGATAAATGCTTTCTTCATATTTTTTCCCTACTCGCTAACTACTACGCAGGTGTAACCATCACCTATCCTGCTTTGTCTTTCTGCATTAGTCTTTCATAAATTTCAATTTCAAACAATCCAAAATTTAAACTTTAAAATTGTCTAAGGTTTGAAGTGTTTCAAGTTCAAAGTTTTAAAAGTCAAGTACGGATCATAACTTCGATCCAAATCACGAAACCCCGTAGGGGTGTTCCATTTTGTAGCCCCCGGTTTTAACCGGGGGTCCAGGGCATTCTGAAAATGTGTGCCATATAAACCCTCGATCGGGCTTCTAATTATTTGGCACACCATCACTGAACCTCGATCTGGAGTATTTACGAACACAACGGCAGACATCAATATTTTTAACGCACAGCAATTATTCAAACTTTGAATTTTAAACTTCAAACTTTAAACTTTCAGCTTCAAATCTTCCACCTTCCCAAGAAAATCCTGATACGTCAACTCCACCCCTTTACGCAGCGAAATTTTATGCTGATACCCCAGCGCATGCAACCTGCTGCTATCCATTAACTTTCTCGGAGTACCATCCGGTTTGGAAGAATCAAAACCGATTTTTCCCTGATATCCGACTACTTCACTGACCAGTTTTGCCAGCTCTAAAATGGAGATCTCCTCCCCTGTTCCGATATTGATGTGTTGGATATCTTCGTACGATTTCATAAGAAAGACACAAGCTTCCGCCAGGTCGTCGGAGAACATAAATTCCCGCAAAGGTTTACCCGATCCCCAAATCTCCACGGAGGGTTTTTGGTCGACTTTCGCCTCATGAAAACGCCTCAGTAGCGCCGGCAGGACGTGCGAATTTTTCGAATGATAGTTATCTCCAAACCCATACATATTTGTCGGCATCGCTGAAATGAAGCGGCACCCATGCTGTTTAAAATACGCCTGACATAATTTAACTCCCGCAATCTTAGCAATCGCGTAGGCCTCGTTGGTTTCTTCGAGGTATCCTGACAATAAGCTGCTTTCTTTTATGGGCTGATCCGCATACTTGGGGTAGATGCAACTCGAGCCCAGGAACAGGAGCTTTTCTACTTTGTATTCATACGCCGCATGGATCACATTATTCTGGATCATGAGGTTGTCATATAGAAAGTCGGCGGGATAGGTATCATTGGCGAGAATCCCCCCCACTTTCGCTGCGGCCAGAAAAACATATTCCGGCTTTTCGCGTTCAAAAAAGCGGCTTACCCGTATGGCATCCTTGAGGTCTAATTCCGAGCTGGAGGCATAGGTGAGATTATTAAAACCCTGACGCTCCAGGCATCGTAAAATAGCCGAACCGACCATACCCTTATGTCCTGCAACGTATATTTTCGAGGATACTTTCATTCTGCCTTCCAGGGATTTTCTTAGTTTCGGTGCGAATATACTAAGTTGTTGTTGCCCCTAAAAAATTAAAAAATTCCCCATCCCCTCCTTCCTATCAAGGAGGGGACGTTGCGCCGCCAAGGCGTAACGGGGGTGGTTATACTCAACCATTTTACCTAAGTCATTCACATTCAGACCATTTACACACTCCCATTACCCTCGTTCAGAAAAGAGGTAAGCGTTTCATATTTTTTACAGCATATTTATATATTATGTCGATAACCATTCTATACGTTGATGACGACTCCGAAGATCTTGCCATCTTTCAGGAAGCGATCAACGATATCAATGAAAACATCCGGTTTATTCCTTTGAAAAGTGCTCAGGACGCCCTCGCATTATTGAACAGACAGACAGCCTTACCCAATTTGATCTTTGTTGATATTAACATGCCCGTCATGGACGGGAAAGAGTTTTTAAAGAATTTAAAGGTTGATAAACGGCTCAGGAATATACCGGTGATCATGTATACCACTTCCCGCCAGCAAAAAGAAAAGGACGAATGCAAAGACCTGGGTGCCCACGATTTCATTACCAAAACTTCCACGTATCCGGAACTCATCCAAAGACTAAAAACGGTCATCCAATAAGGCTAAACGCTGCTTTCGTGTTAAGGTGTTAAGGTGTTAAGGTGTTAAGGTGTTAAGGTGTGGATGTGTTAAGGTGTTGATGGGATGGGGTGTTAAGGTGCCAACCGGTTAATCGAATTTAGTCGAGTCTCTTCGTGACCTCAAACACCCATTCGGAACATCTTCACTTTAATCATGTATCAAAATGCTGTGGTGCATTTGAAAAAAAGTATTTCCTTTGTAACTCTGTGATTTCTAAAGGTCCTCTGTGTTATTGCATTTCTTTTCTATTAACCTTTCACTATTTTTTCAAGAAAGATCCGCAGATCAGAGTAGGTGCATTCCCTGTTGAGGAACGTGGAGATCCCGTTGGTTTTAACCTGGTCATACTGGCTATAGTCGCCATAGACTACCAGCGGAATTCGCTCTAACATGGGATCGTTTTGCAGGGCGGAAAAAAAAATATCGGGCTGAATACCATTGACGCTCAGGTCGAAAAAA
>JAYSOP010000052.1:0-1694 GCA_043722905.1 Chryseolinea sp. | reverse complement strand
AGTATCCGCTTTAGCCCTTGGAAATTTTCCCTATTCGACTGGTCAGGTAATCATGGTGGATGGTGGCCTCACACTTCAGCGACTATGAAAGCAATTTTTCTTAATTATTCGTGCGTAAAGAACTTAGCATTTTTTCAGTAAAAAATTAAATACGGTATTGGCCTGCACACGCGATAATATTTTATTCAAAATAAGCCGTAAAAGGAATTTTAAATATATTGCACCCCACCGGTAGAAGGCAAGGTGCCTATTTCAAAAAAAAGCTTAACCTTTTTTTGGTTTCTCGTGATTCCTCATTTCAACTCTTCTGCGTTTGCTGAATTTTTCATCTTCATAGGCAAGAAACTTCTTGTATTGATCCTCACTCAAAATTTCTTTCACAGCCGCGTTTTTTTCCGCCTTCAGTTTTTGCATTTCCTGACGCGAATTTTGCCTTGATACTGTTGAGTCAGATCTCAATGACCTCATACGACTGGACATTCGGGAATTTATTCCCAACATCTTTTTATACTGATCATCAGAAAGGTTTAATTCAGTTTTCAATTCATCCATTTCATTTCTAACTCCCCCAGCGCGCTTGCCCTTTGATTGATTGTCTTTCAAATGCTTCTCCTTATTCGTTGTCCATTGAGTGAACTGTTCTTTCGTTAAGACGCTTTTAATTTGGGCATTTCGCTCTTCTTGTATCTTCTTCCTTTCCACAAGCTTGTTTTCTCTTGATGTAACTGTATCAGCAAGTAATTTGGATTGCCTGGAAGCAAATTTTTTATTGATCTCATCTATTCTGGCACCTTGCTCGTCATTTAATGACAATTCTGTTTTCATTTTTTCCGATTGTTTTTCAGAAAAACCAGACTGCTGAGATTTTTGTTGGGCAAATATGGTAGAACCCGCCATTATCATCGCCAAAAAAATTATACATTTCTTCATTTCATTTTTGTTAAAATTATAATCCTTAGATGATATTTCAGGCAAAAAGTTTAATCAACAATATACTGTTAAACGCATCCGTGCATTTTTTCGTCTAAAAGGCTAAAATTAACCAACCAATACCTGTTCTTTCGTAACTAATTCTGATGGAATGACTCAGATATAAATGAGAGAACAGTAGGTAAAGCCGCCCGCCAGTAACTCCAGCTATGGCCCCCGTCGCGAATCCTGAACTCATGAGGGATTTCCTTTTTCCTCATAGCAATGTGCGCCAGTGAGTTTCCTTCAAAAAGAAAATCATCATCCCCGCAATCGATATACCAACGAACAGCTTTTTTCTGGTCATCGGCGACGCTATTGATCAATTCAATTACGCTTTGCCTTTTAAAATAATTCTGCAGCTCAGTTTCGGAGGCAGCCGGGTAATTCATTCGCTTTAGATTTTCTTTCGTGCTTTCAAGGGTCAAGGGCCCAGTAGAGGCGCTGAGCGGACATGCAGAAGAAAAAAGCTCAGGATGTCTTAATGCATAAACAAAAGATCCACCTCCTCCCATGGATAAGCCCGCGACAGCCCGGTATCGTTTGTCCCGTTTAATCCGATAGGTTTTTTCGATATAAGGCATAAATTCCTCAAAGAAAAAGTCCTCATATCGCCACTCACCTTTTATGTCATTAAAATATCCACGCTGTCCTGTATTTGCGTCGGGCATGACAATGATCATGGAGGTTGCTTTGCCATCGCGAATTGCCTGATCCGCAATATG
>JAYSOP010000051.1:0-5810 GCA_043722905.1 Chryseolinea sp. | reverse complement strand
CCTCCGCCAAAAAAACTATCAAAAGGACTTCCCCCACCAAAAATATCACCGAACTGGCTGAAGATATCATCCATGTTCATATTGTGGCCGCCAAAACCTCCAGCCCCGGGACGTGCATGACCAAAGCGATCATACTGAGCTTTCTTTTCTGTGTTGCTGAGTACTTCATATGCCTCAGCGGCTTCTTTAAATTTTTCTTCCGCCTCTTTGTTGCCGGGATTTTTATCCGGGTGAAATTGTATGGCTACCTTTCGGTAAGCTTTTTTTATTTCCTCCGGAGTTGCGCCCTTTGCCACACCCAGTATTTCGTAATAATCTCGCTTGGTCGACATCTTTATTGTATTAATTACCCACTACAACTTTCGCGTAGCGCATTACTTTATCATTTAAAACATACCCTTTTTCAACCACATCAACGACCTTACCTTTTAAACCTGGTTCCGGGGCACTTATTTGGGTTATGGCTTCGTGGAGATCAGGATTAAAATCGGATCCCGGGCCTACTTCCATGGTTTTTATCCCATAAAGTTCCAGCACTTTTTTGAACTTTGAATGAATCAAAAAGAAACCGGCAAGATCAGGATGGTTTTTGTCGCTGAAAGAACTTTCAGCGCGTAAAAAGTCATCAGCGACCGGCAATAGCGTTTTCAGCAGTTGCTCATTGGCGGATTGTATGAGTTCGAGCCGCTCTTTGGCCGTGCGCTTACGAAAATTCTCGAACTCGGAATACAGTCGTATATATTTATCCTTGGCACCTTCCAGGTCCTCTTTTAACTTCGTTACTAATTCATTTTGACCTTCAGCGGGGGTCTCAACAGGCCCAGGCTGAACCTCATTCAAGGGCACTTTCTCAGAAGCATGATCATTCGAATTTTCTAACGTTTCTTTTATTTCTGGTTTATCCATGACAAAAATGATAGTTTCTAAATTGATTTTGACCGCAAGTTGTCAATAACTCTGCCAATTGCTTTATGTGTCAAAGTGGCACCGCTCCGGCTATTGGATAATGCCCTATAGGCAGATTCAACGCAGGTTCTTCCAGATAAGATCCTTTAATTCTCCAATACCCTGCTGAGTGATAGATGAAATGAAAACGCAGGGGATCGCAGCAGGCAGCTCCTGCTTCAAAGCCGTCATTAATTCGTCATCCAGCATATCAGATTTGGAAATAGCCAACAAACGTTTTTTATCCAATAGCTCTGGATTGTATTTTCGGAGTTCATTCAAAAGGATTTCGTACTCCTGCTGAATATTTTTGGAATCGGCCGGCACAATAAAAAGCAATAAGGGATTGCGTTCAATATGACGTAAGAAGCGAATACCAAGGCCCTTACCCTCTGCCGCCCCTTCAATTATTCCGGGAATATCGGCCATTACAAAAGACAAGCTATCGCGATATGAAACTACCCCCAGGTTTGGGGTAAGGGTGGTAAATGCGTAGTCAGCAATTTTCGGCTTGGCGGCGGAAACCACCGATAGCAAAGTCGACTTCCCGGCATTAGGAAATCCTACTAACCCTACATCTGCCAGTAATTTTAATTCAAGAATGACCCATTCTTCCCTGCCAGTTTCGCCAGGTTGGGCAAACTGGGGAGCTTGCTTCGTGGGGGTGGCAAAATGCGTATTTCCTTTCCCCCCCCGGCCGCCAGGCGTTAAAATAATCTCCTGGCCATCCTCATTTATTTCACAGATCACTGCGCCTGTGTCGGCGCGTTTCGCAACAGTTCCAAGGGGCACCTCTATAATTTCATCTTTACCATCAGCACCGGTTCGATCTTGCTCTTCACCCGGATTTCCGGCCGTGGCAATAACATGTTTTCTGTATTTTAAATGCAGCAGCGTCCATAACTGAGAATTTCCGCGCAGCACTACGTCGCCGCCTCTACCCCCGTTTCCTCCGTCAGGCCCGCCATTTTGAACAAGCTTCTCCCGGTGAAAATGCATGCACCCAGCCCCACCGTGGCCAGAACGCGAATTAAATTTTACGTAGTCAATGAAATTAGGAGACGACACCGGCTAAATTTTTTATAACAGTAAACTCTTATCCACTTCAACACAAATATTCTTAAAAATGTCTTGCACTTCACCGACTCCAATGACAGATGAATATTTATTATTTCTCTTATAATAATCGGCAACAGCAGCAGTTTCGGATTTATATACAGTAATCCGGTTTTCGATGACTTCTTTTTTGGCATCATCGGGCCTGTTTTCTTTTATCGCACGGTCAGCTAATCTTTTCCGAAGCTCATCCTCAGGAACAACCAATTCAATCAATGCCTTTATGGGAGCGGACTTATCACCCAAAAGCTTATCGAGAGCCTCGGCCTGAGGAATTGTGCGGGGAAACCCGTCGAAGATGATGCCGCTGATTTTTCCACTGTTGCTGATTTTATCATCAACCATGTCGATAACAACTTTATCCGGCACAAGGTTGCCCTTTGACATATAGTCCTGCGCCAGTTTCCCAAGCGGGGTGCCTTCTTTTAAATGTTTCCGGAAAAGATCGCCCGTGGAAATATGCGTGAGTGAATATTTGTCAATAAGTTTTGCGCTTTGGGTGCCTTTGCCTGCCCCCGGAGGCCCGAAGAGAATAAGATTGATCATTGAGCAATTTAATTTTGTTGTTTTTTAAAAGGTAAAGTATTGGGGTATGAGATGGTAAGGGTTAATTTTTTAACGGTATATTTTTATTCCAAAACGCGAAACATATTTCTTTTCAATCAATATCCTTATCCAATCAAGCTCGCGGCTTGAAATATCTGCCGGTAATTTCGGCCTAAACCGTCGTAATCAAGTCCATATCCCAGCACAAACTCATCCTCTATTTCAAAGCCAGTGTATCTTACTTTTACACCTCTGTCACGCGCTGGCTTTTTTCGCAAAAGGGAGACCACTTCAACCGATCTTGTACCGAGGCTTTTTAATTCATCTATAATTTTTTGCAAGGTTAAGCCCGTATCTACAATATCCTCTATGATAATAATATCCTGGTCAAATAAACTTTCGTCCAATCCAATGAGCATTTTAAGCTGGCCGGTGCTGTTTGTGCCCTCATAGGAGGAAACTTTAACAAAAGATACCCGGCAGGGAATATTAATATCCTTTATCAGGTCAGCGGCAAACATGAACGAACCATTCAACACGGGAAGGAATACGGGTGTCTTACCGGCATAATGTCGATTGATGTCTGCTGCTAATGCCTGGACTTTATTTTGAACCTTTTCTTCGCTGATAAAGTCGATGAATTCTAAACCTTTAATCTCCATGCATCATTGAATAGGGGACGCAAAGATAAAAGAATTCGAATAATCCGGGCTGGCCTAATAAGAATCATCTATGGCAAAAGTGTTTTTCCGATACATCCATTGACCTTGGGTGAAGTCAGGGAAGTCGACAGTTTCACCCCCTAGCCTTATGGAAGTCTCAGAAAGCGGGGTTATGGCACTCCATGTTACCGCGTCATAAACATCCTGCGGGGTAGGAATTTTTCTTTTCACAGATTCGATGAAGGCATTTAATACAAACCAATCCATGCCTCCATGACCAGCGCCTGCGGCGTCGTTGCCATATTTCTTCCACAGCGGATGGTCATACTTTTCAAACCATGTTTTTGTATCCTCCCAGCTATGGGCTTTTGCACTCTGTTCCTCTATGTAAATGGAACTATTGAGATCCATCCAAATGCCCTTGGTTCCCTGCACGCGGAGTCCAAGCGAATACGGTCGCGGAAGATTGGTATCATGCTGTAATAAAATCGTTTCTCCATTAGCGCACCTGATCATAGTGGTTACCACATCACCAAGTTTAAAATTAACTTTGGCATTGGGATGATTCTGACCGCCGGTTTTCACGACATACTCATGTAATCCCAGGCCTTTTGAGGCAAATGAAACAAGTTCCGTCAACCGGTTACCCCGGTTGATATTAACCATCATGCCAACGGGTCCGATACCATGTGTCGGATAGAGATCCCCATTTCGGTTTACAGCATGTACAGTCCGCCATTTGGCCTCCGAAAATCCTTTCTCACCAAATTCCGCCCCACCACCCTCTTCACTTTTTCCATCATTGAATTTGATTTCCCTGAGATCATGCTGATATCCTCCCTGGAGGTGTACGATCTCTCCAAAAACATTTTGTCGCACCATATTCAACACCGCCATCACATCTCTCCTGTAGCAAACATTTTCCAGCATCATTAACGGCATGCCTGTACGCTCAGAAGTATGCACCAGTTCCCAGCATTCCTCTATGGTCATTCCGGTAATTACTTCACAGCCCACGTATTTTTTTGCGTTCATGGCATCCAGACACATTATGGTATGCCATTCCCAGGGAGTGGCGATGATCACAGCGTCAATATCTTTATTCTCAAGCATCTTCCGATAGCCATAAGGACCGTCCATAATAACTGCAGGCATCGGTTTTCGCGCTTTTTTAATGAGGTCTTTACTGCGGTCGATCATCCTTTGGTCAACATCGCAGATCGCCACCACATCAACATCATTGCGACGAAGGGCGAGATCGAGGTGATTTTGTCCCCGCAATCCTACACCAATAAAGCCAAGCCTTACTTTCGCACTTCTATCCTGTGAGAAAACGGAAGTTGAAGGTAGGATGCTGAATCCCGTGGCTGCGATGGCAGCGTTTTTAATAAAGGATCTTCTTGAAAAATCTGCCGAGCTCATGGAAAGTATTTGGGTGAGAAATTATTTCGTTTAGGCCAAAGGTAAGGAGGGGCCATACCATTTATTGACCTTTAAGATAAAATATTATGCATTCATAAAGAATTATGGAATTAGGATATTAAAGATCCTTCATGAGCCAGCCATATAAATCGATCATGCTTTTGATATCCTGCTTATATACTTTTTCGTTTGGCGTGTGTGGATTGTGCTGGGGAACCCCGATAAAACACCAGTCGAATGGATAAGGTGATGTCTGAAGTTCCCTTCCGTCGCTGGAACCCATGCCCTCTACTTCCAGTTGAAAATCCACCTTTCGTTTTCTGGCAATTTCTATGATCTGGTCAATATACGTCCGCCTTGGAATGTTGCGGTCCCGCAAGGAGATAGCCACCCCTTTTTCTGGATAAACGCCGTCAGTAATCCAGGTAATGTCAGCAATCAACGCTTGTCTCACTTTCCAATTCTCGTAAATGAACTTCGCGAGATAAGGCACTGAACCACCCCCGTGTTCCTCCCAACAACTGAAAACAAGCAACCCGTCTTTTAAATTTTCGGCCACCTTCAGCGCGGTGTATACACCCAATCGATTATCAATATAGGGTGATTCAATAGCGGTTTTGGTTTCGCGGTAATTTATTTTGTAAGTAAGGGAGGTGCCTCGATCAATACTTCTGGGGAATTTATAAAGCGCATGATTCTCCTGATCGTATTCAAGAGTACATTCAATTGGTCCCAGGGAATCTTTGCCGATCAGTACGGTGCCTGCCTCAGCATCCGGGCTTCCGATGGGCAATAATTGATTGCCATATCGCACGGTAAAACCGATGCTATCCATGTGCGCGAAGATCGCTGTCCTGGGTTTCCCAAATTTGAGTACAAGGCAGTCCTGCAGCGCTTCTCCATGGTATACTTCCGGCTTCACCAACCAATTCTTTTTTTCTTTCTGGATATACTTCAAAAGAAAATCGGTCATGTTCCGTTCCTCTCCCGACGGAGCGTGTATTTCGCAAAGTGCTTTTAATAACTTCATTTTTTTGCTGCCTTTAAACTTCGAACTTTGAACAATTTTAAACTTCGAACTACCCGTTTCTTTAGCAACTTTATTCTAAATTTTGAAGA
>JAYSOP010000050.1:0-1731 GCA_043722905.1 Chryseolinea sp. | reverse complement strand
AATTCGCAAACCATCATTGACTGTTTCATGGAGGAAGCCATCCGGTTGAAAATAAAAATAGAAACCGGATCTGAAGTAATCGCTGTAAAATCCGACAGGGGTGCGTTCGAGGTTGTTGTTGCATCCGAGAAAAAATACCTGGCTGAAAATATTTTAGTTGCTATTGGAGGAAGCCCGAAGGCAGAGGGATATCGGTGGATTCAGGATCTGGGCCATACCATAGCGCCTCCTATACCTTCCTTATTTACTTTTAACGATTCGGATAAAATATTTGCGGACCTGATGGGTATTTCCGTACCAAACGCCGAAATAAGAATTTCTACTTCTAAATTTTCGCAGCAGGGCCCTTTGTTAATTACCCACTGGGGATTAAGCGGGCCGGCAGTGATCAAGCTTTCTGCCTGGGCCGCCGAATATCTTCACTCCATTCATTATAACTTTACGGCTGTCGTAAGCTGGATTGGACCTTTTCAGGAAGAGACCCTTCGCGACATTCTTAAAAATCAAAAATCAGAACGCGCCAGACAAAAGATTTATAGTAATCCGTTGTTTGAGCTTCCGCAGCGTTTATGGGTGAGATTGTGCGAGCTATCGGCAATCCATGAGGACAAGATATGGGCGGAAATCAGTCTTAAGAGCGTGAATAAACTTTTGGAAAACCTGATTAAACGTCCCTTCCGGATTAAAGGCAAAACCACCTTCAAGGAAGAATTTGTCACTTGTGGAGGAGTCAATTTGAATGAGTTGGACCTGGAAACCATGGAAAGCAAAAATATCAAGGGACTTTTCTTTGCGGGCGAGGTTTTGAACATTGATGGCGAAACAGGAGGTTTCAATTTCCAGTCTGCCTGGAGCACCGCCTTTATTGCTGCAATGACAATTGCTTTGGACAAAAAGTAAGTCAGGCGTGCAAATATGGTCCTCCGCAGTATGCCAATTTTAAAAAATATCATAAAAAAAAGGTCAGAGAGTTCCTGACCTTTTTTTTCTTACAGGTTATTTTATTGTTGAAGATCTACTGTTCCAACGTCGGTAACGACCCCTAATTCAACGGTAACATCCGTTTTTTCAGTGGTTGGAGAATTCGCACCTACATTGAAAGCAAGGCGGTAAGTTCCCTCAGCCAAACCTCTTAAAAGAAAATTTCCGGAATCATCACTTGTAGTAGTTGTAGCGGGTTCTATCGCATCATTTAAGAATGCAGCGATTGAAACCTGTGTTCCGGCAGGATTATTAACCTCTCCTTTGATAGCGCCATCCTGGGCTTGTGTGATGGCACGTATAACGGGTTTCAATGAGTAAATATCAGAACCGGTTTTTATTACGGAACGGGCAGCATCACAATCCAATAAAATTTTATAGGTGATTCCTTCTGCCAGCACCTGATGGATCTGCAGTTTTAACCCTGATTGTTGGGCACTTGGCGTGGCCAGCGGATACACCTGATCATTGAGTTTGATTGTATTGTTGTTACCGAGTTTTAATCTGATCTGGGAGATTTTCCCTCCGGGAAGTTCCAAATCTCCTAATCGTGTTTCCCGTCCATTGGTAAGGTCAAGCAAATTGATGGTGCCTTCAGTAATAGCCAGGGATTGCCATCCCCTTTCATTGTCTGTTTCACTTGAATGAATTTCAACAGCCTTCAGGTCAATGTTAACCTCTTGAAAATCTCCAGGAGCATCCGTCAGCCAGACTTCAACTTTAGCATTCTTTTCATTCTCACAGGATAAA
>JAYSOP010000049.1:0-5935 GCA_043722905.1 Chryseolinea sp. | reverse complement strand
TTTATGTTTTCCCTTTATTTTATTCCTTACGGTTTACTCCTTTCGGGAATGATAACCAGCACCTGGTTGCTGTTGCTGGTGGTCGTGTTAATGGGATTTGGCCTTGCCGGTATTGGTCTCTCCGTAATGCATGATGCCAATCACGGAGCTTATTCGGATAAGTCCTGGGTCAATACACTGGTGGGCTACTCTTTAAACATGGTAGGGTCAAGTGCATTCAACTGGAAGATTCAGCATAATGTTTTGCATCATACATATACCAATGTCCATGAACATGACGAAGATATCAGCCCGCGAGGCGTACTAAGGTTAACGCCTCATTCGGACTGGAAAATCATGCACCAATACCAATTTATTTATGCGTGGTTTCTATATGGTTTAATGACGCTGGTCTGGCTTGGGATAAAAGACTTTGTACGAATTGTCCGTTATCAAAAAGACGGGCTCGCCAAAAAACAGAAAGCCAACATGTTGCAAGAGTGGACTATACTCCTGATCTCAAAGGCGGTTTATATCTTTTATATTTATTTTATCCCGCTTATGATTACACCATTCCTTTGGTGGCAGATTCTGATTGGCATTTTCGTGATGCATTATGTAGCCGGGTTTATGCTCGCCATTATTTTTCAACCAGCGCATGTGATCGATGGAACGGAGTTCCCGCTTCCGGATGAGAACAACGCGCTGGAAAATAACTGGGCCATTCACCAAATGCTCACCACGACAAACTTTGGGAATAATAGCAAGTGGTTTTCCTGGTATGTTGGCGGATTAAACTTCCAGATTGAGCACCATTTGTTCCCGAATGTATGTCATGTACATTATCATAAAATTGCTGGCATTGTGCGCGAAACTGCCAGAGAGTTCGGCTTACCCTATAAAAGCTCCCGCACGTTTGCCGGTGCCTTATATGGCCACGCGAAACTATTAAAGGCATTGGGGAAAAAACCGGAAGGTTCCGCGGCACTTTCCGTTGCCCATTAGATTTCCGGCAGCTAATTGTACTATATTCTGTGTATCATAGCCATGCGAGATACCGGAAAAAATAAAAACAATAAGACTCACAACCATTCATCATGCAGATACTCTTTATATCAGGTGAACTACAGATCTTTAATTTTTTATCTGGACAGCAAGCGGAAGCCATCGTGGCTGAACAAAGCCATGTTGAAGTAACAGGCCTGGAGCAGGACTCCACGGTTACCGTGATATGTTCTGGAGGGAGTCATCAGTATTCAGGCACCATCACCAAAATTGACAGTGGCTATCAACACATGAGCCCGGAAGGCAAGTGGCTGGGGGTAAGAATTATGGTGCGAAAGAACACCACCGTTCTTCGCCACGGCTTTGGCCCTACCGTCTTAAACGATTAGCCATCAGTCTCTTTTTCCGTTTTTTTTAAAGGGCAATCGTTCGTACGCAGTGTTTGCGGGAATTCACTTTAATTTTTTGCCAAAATCTTTCAAAGTTTCCGCAGTGTCTAACGTCTCGTGGACGCTGCGGTGGTGCTGCTCCTGATTTGGCCGTACGCTGAGTTAAGATCCCAATAGTTTACGGGAATTCCCTTTAATTCTTTACCAAAATCTTTCAAAGTTTCCGCAGTGTCTCACGTCTCGTGGACGCTGCGGTGGTGCTGCTCCTGTTTTGGCCGTACAGTGAGTTAAGATCCCAATAGTTTACGGGAATTGCCTTTAATTCTTTACCAAAATCTTTTTCCTGGCTTTTATATTGGCCTGCGTAGCCCTTATAAAATAAATTCCATTGTATAACGGGGCGTGAGGAGTAATTTCTATTCCATTGGCCAGGGTGTTGGTGTCGAATTCGCGGCTATAATATAACCGACCCAAAATATCTATTACTTCAATTAATACGGCTTCTGTTTTAGGCGACCGAACTTCGATATTCAGACTGCGTCCATCGGATGGCACAGGATAAATATTCATCATGAACGAATGGTTATATCCATTCTCAATACCGGTAACAGGATCACCATCACCATCTCCCCCGCCATCACCATCACCATCACCATCCCCTCCTGCATTAAAGTTAAATGGATCTGATTCTTTAAAACAGCCCCCATTCGAAGCAACAACGGTATAACTTCCGCTTTCGGTAGGTTTATAATAATGCAGCGTTGCACCGGTAATAGGCTCGGCATCTTTCTTCCATTGATAATATCCTGCTACATCGGTAAACAGTGTATCCTTATCCATGCGCACCTCCGGCATGTCGAGGGTATCCGCATAAATATGAATGGGTTGAAGTTCACTTTCACAACCGTCAGGATGAGCTGCGGCCACATAGTAAACTGCTTCTGTAAATACTTCAGACACTGCCAAAGTTGATGAGGAAGCGCCTTCTATTAGAACCCCTTCACTGTCAAACCATTTATAAAATCCACCGGCCGGCGCGCCTGATGCCACAAGGGTAACATCAGCTCCCACACAGATCGATATATCCTCCTGTGTTGAAACTAAAATCTCTGCACTGTAATTCAGAATGGCTTCGCCTGGCAACATCTGGCGTTCACAACCGGTAAAACCCGCGCTGATTCTGATTGTATTAGGGCCCGAAACCAGTTCACCCGGCATTATATCAAGTGTAATTGTTTCACCGTTGCCTTCCGCTCGTGCAGAAATAATTTTTCCCTGGGCGTTGATAACATAATAATCCACGCCTGTTTGTGAATCCTTAATAGAAACAACCCCATAACCAGGAGGGCAAATATCTTTTGCCTCTATCCTGGGAGTGGTTAGATCAAGCTGTTTTTTTGTAAAGGTTAAGGCAAATCTGGAAGGGCCGTAAGAATTAACCTCTGCAGTAACTGAAAAAACATAATCCGATCCATTGATCACGGTGTTTGAACCGGTGTAATGATCAACCAATACAATGGAACCAATGTCACTTATAAACTCCAGATGCTCAAATGACAATGCATAAGAACCAGGCTGAACATCCCCTACTTTGAGCTTAACAGTTTTGGTACAAAAGGTACTTGTCAGGTTGTTAACAGCCAGTGCCACCGTATCATTGGCAAGGGTTGAAAAATTAAACAGGCCATAATTTTTCATTTTCCTTCCGTCATACTTCGCATCATATCCGTCCGTACCCAATTCGGTAAACAAAATATAAGCCGGATCGCTGGCATCACCCTGTTTGAGATGCACTATCAGGTGGTTAGCAACTACAGGAGTTTCTGTTTGACCATCCGTATTTAATTTAGCTTTTTCATTGATCACCAGCGTCGGGGTAGCATCAGCCGCCTGTACCCAAAAAGCTTCACCCGCCCCAATCGTTCCGCCACCTAAAAGAAGGTCATAATACTTTACCTGACTTCGGGCCATTCCATTTACCATTTTGTTGCTGCGTACAGCCACTACGTTATTAACTCCGGATCGGGTCCAGGCCTCCGCGTCATTATTCCAGACAACGGAGGAGGCATAAGGATTTCCGACCAGATTCCAGCCACTATTGGCCAACCCGCCGCTGCCGCCCGTGAGAACAAACGGAATACTACCCTGAAAAGGAATGCCTTTTACCTGAAGTACTATTGGCTCGGTGCTGTTGCGCAACAATGCCGAATAGCCTATGCCAC
Organism: Chryseolinea sp.; assembly: GCA_043722905.1. Taxonomy (GTDB): domain Bacteria; phylum Bacteroidota; class Bacteroidia; order Cytophagales; family Cyclobacteriaceae; genus Chryseosolibacter. Next base: position 2,340 of record JAYSOP010000049.1, on the reverse strand, counting down.
GTTCTATTGGAGAGGCGTTCGTACCTCCCGTAGGCGGATAGGCGGCCCAACCCGTGCTGCGATAGACAAAAAGCGAAGGCTGATTGGTTAAACCCACTCCGGTAGACGCTCCGGAAAACTGCCCCGTTATTGGAAATGAAGCCTGCCACTTGGCCACCGTTACCCCACTTACCGGCGTTGAAAAATAGCGGTACATCGTGCCCCGTGGCTCCAGGAATTGTTGTACGGTAACATCTCCCGAAATCATACCACCATTTTCAATTTCAAAAATAGCCGCTGTTTTTTCAGAAGTACTGAGCAACGTCACATTACCTTGAGATGCCAGCGTTCCATTTTTTATTTTGATGCCCGTAGAAATTTGTAAAGGACTATGGACAGACAAATTACCTGTCCCTGTCAGGTCAATTTCCAGATAGTTTACACTATAATTAACTGCATCCAGATAAAGATAACTATTCCGGGAACTTGCAGAAGAAATTGTTAAGTTACTTCCCTGCATACCAATTTTTCCTGTTTGTTGATCCGGATTAATGACAGCCTCCCCTTGCAACCCAAGGTTGTTTTGGCCAATATGTAACAGTGACCCGGTGGCAAGAACCAAACCTCCACCATTTAATGAACCCAGGTTTATGTTTATTGGTGAACCTGAGGGTACTGATACATTGACGAATTTATTTTCCAAGGTAAGTATCCTGTAAAGATACAGATCACTGTCAGTTATGATCGATTGTGCGCCCGCCCCGTTGAAGTCAATGTCAATACCGTTGTCTGACGAAGTTTCGGGTCGCGTACCCAGAAGGGTCATTGAACCCCCTAGTCGGATGTGTGACGTATTGTGGGGAGAGCCTTTTAAGGAAAGACCGTTGTTAACGATCAGGTTGCCAAGAACGGTTATGGTATCGGCGCTAAAAGTTTTTGCGACGACCCCGGACAAGATGACGTTCCCATAAGTGTTCGCATGAATGATGGGATACGTATTAAAATTAACGGTCGAAGTGGGAGATAACTTTACCAATTCGGGTGCAGTAGCGTGATCGAGATTGACGATGGCATTTCCTTGAAGTTCTATCCGGGCAGAAAATGGCTGGTCAGCAGTCAACGTAACCCCTGTGGGCACAATGACCCTTGATGCGGTTCCCCCAATCGTCCAGAGACCACCCATTGATGTCGAGGTGCGATTGGACACAATAAAATACTGGCCGTTAGCCGAGAAATTCGCAGGAGATTCCCCCGTACCATCGGCATTTCGGTGCCATGTTGAGAGGTCACTTAAATTACCCACCGCAGACGAATAGAATGTGGCAGAGGTGGTTGTCATGATCGCTAATTCTGAAGAAGCGCCTGAACGGTTCCCGCTCACGTCGACCGCTTTCACGGTTAACCTGTATTGCGTATTGGGCGATAGATCCTCGACGGTAAAAGCATGAATGGTTGAAGTACCAATCAATTCATTAGAAGAATAGATTTCATATCCGATTACAGCAACATTATCAGTAGAAGGCTTCCATGAGAAAGTCAGATTGCTGATCGTTTTACCGATGATCGCTAATTCCAATGGAATAGAGGGAGGTTCACTATCTGTTAACGTGGTCGCTGTTGTCACAGCTGAAAATAAGGATGACCCATTACTGCTAACCGTTTTGACTTTGTAATAATACACCGTTCCGGGAGTGAGGCCAATGGTATCTGCCGCGACGGTTCCTTTAACACTGGCAACAATGATGAAAGGCGCAGAAATTTCAGTGGCGCGATAGACTTCATAACCGGTTAGTTCATCATCTTCAAATTGCCAGGTTATATCGATGCGCTCCATAGAGACACCGGTAGCTGCGACGGCGACGGGTGGAACCGGTGGCGTAGGGGGAATATAGGTTCCGCTTCGAAGCGCCGAATTGGGTATCGCGACAAAGCTATCGCCTATACCTGGTCCCTTGTATCGAACATTCAGGCTGTGGCCTCCTACGTCATCAAAATATTGAACTTCGATCGGGTGTGGACCCACGGTCAAATAAATTCCCCCACTCGATAATGTTTTCGAACCATGAATTCCATCATTATCAACGAGCACTGAATCATCTAAGATCAGACGACTACCATCACTGGAATTGACCTGGAAAAAGTAGATGCCTTCAGTAAGGATATCAAGATAACCGATATACTGAAAATTAAAATAATCATCCTGTGTGCGGGGTTGAAGTGTGAAATTATCGACCAGACCCGTAAACTCAGGATAAATCCAGGTGGCCACCATGGCAGAATCATCCAGATCTTCCCATGCGCCCGTGCTATGTTTATAAGTAAGACCAGAGAGAAAGGTTGTAGCCAAAACCTGATTGGAAG
>JAYSOP010000048.1:0-5079 GCA_043722905.1 Chryseolinea sp. | reverse complement strand
ACGGTTTTGAATGCATCCGGTCAGCAGATGGATGACACTTTGCGGTATGCCGAAAGCATATGGTCAATGAAGAAAAAAGCGATGATCCTTGAGCAACTTGATTTGACGGAGGCTGAAAAATCTGCCTTTTGGCCCGTATACGAAAGTTACTCCAATGCCATTCAATTTTTAGACATGGAGTACATTCGGTTAATGAATTTTACATCGGAGAATGGCGTGAAAGAAAAAAAATTAGCATCCCTTTGCGAGCATATGCTTGAAAGCGATTTATTGCTTGCTAAAACCCGAAAGCAATACTATCATAAATTTAGAAAAGCGCTTTCACCCGCTCAAGCTGGAAAATTTATGCAACTTGATAGTGATTTCCGCACCCTGTTGCGTATTGAAATGCAAAAAGAAACCCCCGCTTTTGTAAGGTCACAGGAACGCGTTTATTCCCGGAATTAATTTTCGATTTCTGAAGGTAAATAGATATTGAAAACCGATCCTTTTCCAGGTTGGCTTTTCGCCGTGATATGACCGTTCATATTCTCTACAATTTTTTTACAGAGCGCTAAACCAATGCCGGTTCCTGAATAGGTATCCTTGCTGTGAAGCCGTTGAAAAAGTTCGAAAATTTTCGAGCTGTATTTCTCTTCAAAACCGATTCCGTTATCAGCAACGGAAATTTCCAGATACTTTCTACCATTAGGCACCCCTTGAAGAATAACTTCCGAGCTGTTAATAATCTTGGAGGAAATGTTCACGAGTGGAGCAACTTCGGGCGTGGTATATTTTAAACTATTGCTCAATAAGTTGGTAAGCAATTGTTTTACCTGAAAAGGAATGGCAGAAATCTTCGGAAGATCCATCGCAACAATGACCGCCTTTTTGTCCTCGATCCTGGCGCTGAGTTCCACTTTAATTTCGTCGATCATTTGATTCAAATCAATAGATTCCACCGTTTGGGTGCTGCTGAAAGTTTGTGAAAAAGATAAAAAGTCCTCAATCAGCTTTTGCATCCGGTGGGAGGCCTGATTTATTTTGATAAAATATTCATGCAGTGGTCCTTCAGCCTTGTCAAGGCCTTTTTCTATTATGCGGTTGCAATAAATTTGGATCTTACGCAGGGGTTCCTGAAGGTCGTGGCTGGCAATAAAATTGAAAGATTCAAGCTCTTTATTTGTCCGGCTTAATTGATGATTGGTCACCTCCAGTGATTGATTGAGTTTCTGCAGATAAATTTCCCTTTCTTTCAATTCCTGGGTAAGCATAAATTCACGTGTTACATCCTGGCATGTACCCAACATTTGCACAGGTTTTTTATTCTCGCTGGCTACCATTTCTCCTTTCCCGCGCAATACTTTTAACTTGCCGTCAGCTGACTTTATTTTGAAGTGATATTCCGATACTTTGAGCGTTTGAAGTGATGCCTGGATTTCATCGAGCCTCTTTTGCCTGTACTCAGGTTCTATAAACGATAAAAACCTATCAAAGGTGATCTCCTCTGATTGTGGTTCCAGCCCATAGATCCGGTACATTTCATCAGACCAGTTTATTTTATTCTCGCTGATGTCCCAGGACCAGTTTCCAATATGTGTTAAAGCCTGTGCCTGGTTATGAAGCTTTTCGCTTTCCTGCAGTTTCTCTATGATTTTGTGACGCTCCGTTATGTCATTAACGGTACCAATCATTCTCGCGGCCTTTCCATCTTCAAATTGGACCTTCCCACGGGAAAAAATTATTTTCTCTTTCTTGTTTTTAAGATACCTGTATTCACATTCGTAATCGCCATCCTGGAACGCCTTCTCTAATGCCTTCCTGACTCTTTCCCGATCATCGGGATGAACATCATCGAGAAACGTATTAAGATTACTAGGGCCATCCATTTCAAAAATCTTAAACATCTCAGGCGTAAAAGAGGATTGCTTGCCTTTAAAGTCCCATTCAAAACTTCCGATCTGTCCAACGGTCTGAGCTTCCAACAATTGTTGCTCGCGTTTTTGTAAGACGGTATTGATGGTGTTGATTTTTTGTTGTTGCATCACCATAAATGAAGAAAACATCTCGGAGTCAAAAACGACGGCAAACCGGTCCACTTCTTCTATTATTTTTAACCACAAGGTGCTGTCATTAGTATAGCGCGGTATAAAATCGCGGAAAACCTTTCTTCTGACGTAGTTAACCAGGGTAATATCCTGAGAGAGCACCTGATCACGCGTGATTAATGGCAGTTGATTGTTGAGCCAGTTGTCGATGCTTTGTGCGATAAACTGGCTTGAGTTATTGGATGCAATCAATGTTAACATTTCCCTGTTGGAGGCCATGCTAAGGGCAAGAAGCTGTTCTGCGGGCATGGATTTAAAAAACCTCAAAAGAGGAATATCAATTTCTTCATAAAGCACCATCATTCCCTTTACGAAATCTTCGAATTCGTGATGAAGAAGATACTCAGCATAAGGTGGAAAATGAGAAAATTCGAGGCTGAGCTTTTCTCTTATTTGCGGAATAATGGCTTTGTCCATAGAACCCTTATCTGGAATTTAAAACATAATTTCCTTTTATCAGATGAGCGTTTTGGTAATAATCTGGGAAACAAATTTATTCAGCAAATGAACGGGCTTAGGTTCCATGGAAGACTTTTGCATAATTTCGACAACGCAGTTAAAATGCTGATGGTTCTGTCTGCAATAGGATAAATTTAACATTTTTCGAATATAAACGAAATCGAATACGTTTGCCAAACGCCGAATCACGTTTTCCAAGATGTGGAAAAGTGAGGACCTGCAAATTTCCATAGATCATACCTTTTTGACTTGGATTTATAGCCTTAAAAAACCAGGAGGGAGATCGGCGGCATGAAGAAATGGATTGGCGGAGTGGGCAGCAAGTTCTTGGAAATCATCAATTGCCACTAGCTTTAGCTGGTGGGTTTCTGAGGCTCAAAAAAACCAGGGCTTTAGCCCCATAATAAAGACCCCCTTATCAAAATGCGCTTCCCTGGCGTTCAAATTTTTGTTTAAACAGTTTATTTTTTTGATCAAATTCTCTATGACGAGTTTATGTTTTCTGTTTTTTCTTCCTGGCTGAAGGAAATAAAACGTTGTTCAGAATAAGTCTGTAACCCGCAGAATTGGGGTGCTGATTGAGGTCTGTGGGTTCTCTTCCTCGTCCGGCAACACCCTCCGGATCATGACCACTGAAGTAAGTCCAGTGCCCACGCCCTAGTTCGCCATAAATATAACGCACCCGGCTTTCACTTTTGTTTTCTCCCAGAATGAGTGCTGTTGGTTTAACCACATATTTGTTGAAGGCCGTGGTTTGTCCATGAAACTCTTTTATTAATTGTTCATGATTCTGGGTAAGCATGGTGGGAACAATATCCCACTTGGCAGAAAAATTAAAAACAGCGAAAAAATCCTGCGAAGATTGAAAATATTCCCACCCAACATTAATATCTGAAAACCTTCGGCTGTATACGGGTTCCAGGGTAAATTTTTCAAAAGCCAGTGTTTTGGTGAAGTCCAGTTTCGCCTGGGCTCCCGGATCTGAATCATCCCCGTCAACATTACTTTCATTGATATCAATGCCTTCGGCTGCCAGGGCGATGTCAAATGTTTCCGCTCCCGAACACATCGCAAACAGATATCCACCGGCAGCACAAAATGCCTTTATCTTTTTGGCTACGGCAAGTTTCATGGCTGACACTTTATTAAAACCCCTCCGTTTAGAAGTTACCTCCTGAATGTCAGCCTCAATCCTGGAAGACGATCTGCGCATAAACCTTCCGTGTTGGCCTGTGAAATCTTCGTGATGTAAATGAAGCCAATCATAACTGGCAAGCGCTTCATCCAGCACTTCTTCATCGTAAATAATCTTATATGGAATCTCCGCATAATCAAGAACCAGCATAACGGCATCGGTTTCATCCAAAATCAGTTCATTTTTCGGTGAGTATACGGCAATCCGGGGTGCTTTTTCCAGCCTTACTACATTCATATTTACAGCAGGGCTCGCTATCTCTTCCAGCACCTGATGGGTTGCTACATCACTTAATATTTGATGGTACACCCCCCGTATAATGCATTCATTCCTGATCTCCTCTGAATAAGAAATCAGAAAGCTTCCCCCGCGGTAATTTAGGAGCCAATCGATATTCTCTCCCCGTTGGAGAATAAAATAGGCAATTCCATAGGCCTTCAAATGATTGCTTTGATCGGTGTCCATGGGGATAATAATAGAAGCGCTCCTGCCCAAAAACGGTGAAAGAACCAGCAGCGCTAAAAGGAAGCATCTCATGTTGATAATTGTATTGTGTTACCCTTGAATTTACCTTTTTCTTTATCCATTTTACAGAAAGAGCAAAAATTGTTTTTCAAATTTGCCATGGAAACCTGAGTTTGCATCAAATTAATTACCATGCCGGAATTACCAGACCTGCAAGTCTTCAGCAGTAACCTGTCGAAAAAACTCGCTGGAAAAAAAGTTGAAAAATTAATTGTCGTCAATAAAAAGAAATTCAGAACCCCGGAGAAAGAATTGCGGAAAAGTCTGGAGGGGGCAAAGCTCTCAGAAATTTATAGGGTTGGGAAAGAACTGCATTTCGCATTCGACAATGGAAATATTTTGGGGCTCCATTTGATGTTACGGGGCAGTTTGCACCTCTTCAACCAAATCAATGAAGTGAAGTTTTCAATCATTGAAATATTATTTACCGACGGCACCGGTATAGCAATGTCCGATTTTCAGGGCCAGGCAATCCCGACCCTGAACCCCGTCCCCAAAGATGGTGAGGACGCTCTGTCCAGAAAGGTGGGCTATAAATTCCTGAAAGAGAAATTCGCTAGATCAAAAGCTTCGGTAAAAAATTTACTGGTGGATCAAAAAATTATAAGAGGTATTGGAAATGCCTATGCCGATGAAATCCTCTGGCACGCCCGGATATCTCCGTTCTCTATCGCCAATAAAATTCCCGACAATCACCTGAAATCTTTGGCTAAATCGTTGCGTTCAGTTTTGCGCAATGCTGAAAAAACCATTCGGCAAAATAATCCTGACATTATCAGTGGAGAAAACCGTGATTTTTTGGCGATTCATAAT
>JAYSOP010000047.1:0-1743 GCA_043722905.1 Chryseolinea sp. | reverse complement strand
CTTTGACTCCTTCACAATTTTATCGTACTCCTGTAAAAAAGCCGGCTCAGTTACAATGACCGTATCTACTTTTATATTGAGCGTGGTGAAATAATCTTTCCAATCTACGGACGCTGCAAGTTTGCCAAGATCTGAAATACTTTTTGGGTGATATGATTTATACGGATCACGGCTATCCTCTTTGCTGAGAATGTTCCTGGCCAAACGGGTTTCGATCTCTAGTACGACATCGGCCTTTTGTTTGGCATTCTCAGCTGATGCCCCTGATAGTACAAAAAGGTTAGCGATGTGCCCGATGTATCGGTTGCGAATCTCTTTTGATTTATCATCTGATTTTAAATAATAGTCGCGTTCGGGCAAACCTATTCCGCCGGAAGTAATATAGGCAGCTATCCTGTCACTCTTTTTAAGGTCCGGAAAAACGCCCATGTTAAAAAAAGCATTTCCACTTCGCAATATATCTTGTTCCAGGTAGTCCTGCAGGTCTTTCTTATTGCGAATAGATGCGATACTTTCAAGGTAAGACTTCAAAACAGAAACCCCTGCGCGCTCGGCCAGTAAAGAATCCATACCCACGCTGTAAAAATTCGCGGCTTTTCGCTGATCCGATCCTTCCTTATATTGTTCGTTTTCACCGGCTTTGTTCAGAATATTGAGCAGTACCTCCTGGTTTGTTTCCCGTAATTCTGTAAAACTACCCCAGTTACCCTGATCCGCAGGAATTTCATTGGCCGCGAGCCATCCTCCATTAACATACTGAAAGAAATCATCGGACGGCTTTGTAGTCGTGTCCATGTAAGACAAATTAATGCCTACACCCTCCGGAAGCTTCGTTTCCTTTCTATCGGAGGAGCATGAAAAGAAAAAGCCTGAGGCCAGGAAACATATTACCAGATATCGAATATTCATAAATCAGGTTAATTATTAATCAGGAATAAAAGTAGAAAATAAAGTCAATTATACACATAAACGAGAAGTGCAATCTTAATCAGAAGATTGCACTCATCGGTGACGTATTAAGGGGGATTTAAAAAAATTATTCAAAAACTTTTTGTCATTCGCCAGCGATCTTAGACACTGTCCACCCTTTTTGATTCTCCTGTTTTATCCCAGGCTTGAACCCTCAATCTTCCATCTATACCGTTTGCTATCAGCTTTGTGCTTTAATCTTTTTGCTTTAAGTTTCTGGGGCACTTCTTTAAGAAAAAATTTGTTATTGTACTTTGGTAAACCCCTCAATGGAAATAACCCTCAGTATACTTGATCAGACCCCTATTCGCAGAGGAAGTAACGCCGTCGAAACCTTACAGGAAAGTGTCCATTTAATAAAAAAGGCAGATGAGCTCGGGTATACCCGATACTGGATCTCCGAACACCATAACCTGCCAACTCTAGCTTGCGCTGCTCCTGAAGTTTTATTGGCACGGTTAGGAGGTGAGACGAAACGTATCAGGCTTGGTTCAGGCGGCATTATGCTTCCCAACCACAGTGCGCTTAAAGTGGCTGAGAATTTCCGCCTGTTAGAAGCATTATTTCCGGGAAGAATTGACCTTGGCATCGGCCGTGCGCCCGGCGGTGATCGCCTTACCGCTTCACTGCTCAATCCTGCAAATACATTTGATCCACAGGAATATATTCGGCAAATCGTTACCCTGAAAGCTTTTTTAGAGGATGATTCAACCCCTGAAACAGTGCATGAACGGGTGAAGGCCATTCCCCGTATCACTACAAAACCAGAATTAT
>JAYSOP010000046.1:0-7819 GCA_043722905.1 Chryseolinea sp. | reverse complement strand
TTTTTGCCCTTTGGTAAAAATGTTCATACAGGCATCATCAGTATAATCCATATAATTCTGAACCATGTTAACACCTCCACAGCTGACCCTCCCTACAGGGCAACCTCTGTTTGGCCCATCCGCGTCCGGCGTGTCGGTTACGAAATCTTCGGCGCACGGACCATCACCCCATATATGTCTTAATCCCAACCAGTGACCGGTTTCATGTACCAGCGTGCGGCCTTTATTGTGCGGTGCCTGAAGCACTGGAAAATTTCCTTTATCAGCGGAACCACAAACATTGTAACGGATTACCACACCATCAGTAGAGGCAGGGCCACCGCGTTCATTCAAGCCTGGTAATCCGGATTGGTCGGGAAATTGCGCATAGCCAAGCAACAGATCATCTTCACTCGAAAAATCCAGGGTCCATACATTGTAAAATTGATTCGGGTCCCAATAAGTAGAAGGTTTTAACACGCCTTCAATCTGATTCCTCGACCAGCGGGTCTGGGAACCTCTCACGCGGTGAATACCAGGCTCGGTCATCTCCTTACCATTGTTGTCAAATTTGCTTAAGCAGAATTCCAGTTCAATGTCTGCTCCTGAAGGGTTATCATTAAAACCAGGTGTTCCTGCCATTCTTCTGAAGTCTTCATTGACTACTTCTATCTGGGATGCTATCTGCGCCTGACTCAGATTTGTGCCGATACCCACAGCTTCACCGTTATGGATGATGTGGAATACAATGGGTATCGTAATAATCCCGGCCTGCGTTCTACCTGCGGCGCGTTCACGTTCTATCTCAAGGATTTTTTTTTGAAGAAGTGTTTCAAATTGCTGTAAAGTCCCCCTTTCAGGGAAACGCCGGCGATTGATGCTGTCCTGTTCCATGGTGGCGCAGACAAGGCCAGATGACGGGAGGTCATTGACTTGTGGGATGCTTTGTGCCACTGTGAGAAGGGTACAAAACATCCATATCAAGGAAAAAAAAATAGATTTTTTCATACTACTCCTCATCTATTAGCCTAAAATTAACCCGGTAGCTACTGGTATTGTCCTCATCCAGAAAAATCTCCAGCTCCATTTCATTTTGATCGATATCTCTGACAAAAAACGGCAATTTTGAATCCGAAAATATGGGTAGAATAATGGTCATAGTCGCATTGGCGTTGGAAAATTCCCAGGAATCCGACACCAGGAGATCAGGTTCATCGGCTTCGCATTTCATTGCACCGTTTGTAATCTCATAAGTTCTTTCTACGTTCGCATAGAATACATATTCATCATCCTCCAGACACTCCGGCAAACCAAAGGTCTGCGTACCTTTGCCCTCTTCCAGAAGCTGAACGGACCGTATGCGCCAGGATTTTTTATTTTCCCCCGTAAAAATTTTTGAATACTGATTTGGCTTAGGCTCAAGTTTTTCAGAACATGACCAAAGGGCCAGCATCAGCATAGAATAAAAAAATCCTTTTTTCATGTCAGTCTGGTATGAGTGTAAAGCTTACCTGTGGTTGATTCTCAAAATCAACGAGCGTGATGATCATGACAATTTCACGGGTAACCGGGTCAACACTTCCGGCACCTTTTATAGTTGCCTGCGTTTCGTTCAGGGTTGATTCCTCCTGTTCCGGAATGGTGATAGTATTGTCACCATTGTCGATAAACGTAAGATCCCTCACCTGTATAAAATTAAACACGTGGATATCCCAGTTGGAAAGGGTGTATTCCTCGCAGTCCTGACTGGTAATGGTAATATCCTCAATGGGAACGGTCACTGTATTCCTCATCCCGATATAATTCCCACCCAGAATACAATCATCGGCAATGGTGAGGGTAAAAGTTTTTCCGATAGCGCTTTTTCCCTGACCGATCTCCACGGTTTCATCGCTTAAACTTTGAAGGGTGATTACCACGTCCTGGGTACGGAGTATGTTGTTGGAATTATTGATGAGTTGTATTTGAATGGTACCGAAATACTCACCTTTTTCTATGGTTACCATTCCCCGTTCGCCAAGCACTACAAAATCAGCCCCTTCACGTGCCGAACCCGTCAGGGTGTAGCCAATGACCAGATCTTCTTTTACTTCCGGCCCTACATAATGAACCTCAATATCCACGGGTGCGCTAAAACTTTCCTTTTGAGAAAGTGCATCTTCCGAAAACCGAACGTGATAGGGGCCCTCAAATATCAGGCGTTCCGTTTCACATCCTGTTAACAGGCATATGAAAATGCAAAAACCTATGATCAAACAATTTCGTAACATGGCTAATATCCTGGATTTTGATTGCCTGCTAAGGCAGGATTGTTTTGAATTTCTCTTTGCGGTATTGGCCACCGTTTGTATGCTTCTCTCCAATTATCCGAGAAGGCCGGCATGACGGCGTCAATTCGTCCGGTCCGGACCAGATCATACCATCGATGGCCCTCAAAGGCAAGTTCATACCTCCGCTCATCTTCAATTAACATTAACATCTGACTCTGACTCAAAGAACCAACGGTCGGGGCGTTGGCCCGCATCCGCAGTATATTAATATCTTCCTGAGCACTGTTTACACCCGTTGTTTTTTGTTGTTGCGCACGTGCCTCAGCCCTGATTAAATACATTTCACCCAATCGGAAAACCACCACGTTATTATTGTCTTCATCGGCGGTGCCATACTTGGCCACTGCCCAGCCATTGTCATTGCCAACCAGGTCATTGATATCAAACTGAATGGAACTGAAGCGATCGCCTGACTCAGAGGAAGCCAGGGCGACAATTGCCTGGTTAGAAGGAATGATTTCCCTGCGGCCAAGGAATAGATTGTTGAGACCGATGCTGCCATTTGTGCCAGGATCATCGGAGATGCTATAGCCCACTTCAAAAATGGCCTCCGAAGTAAAATCCTTTGTAACGAGGTCTGAAAAATTTTCCACCAGAGAATATAGATCAGAATCAATCACCTCGGTGGCATATGCTTCTGCTTCAGCCCAATTGCCCATGTACAAATGAAAGCGGGCAAGTGCAGCACGAACCGTATATTCCCCTGCAAACCCTGGATTCGCCGGATCTTCCGGAAGCTTGCCCAGCGCGAAAGTATAATCGTCTGCAATCAACTGTAAGATTTCTTCATCGGATGCCCGGCGGATATTCCGGTTGGTTTCTATCGATGTGGTTAGCACCATCGGGATGGGTCCAAAAGTGTAATATCCCACAAAATAAGCATGGCCTCTGAGTAAATGAGCGGTGGCTAAAACCCTGTCCCGTTCCGCCGACTTAAGTCCGGGCACAAGGGGAAGGCGTTCGATAATAAAATTGGCGATATAGACGGTATTGTAGATGCTTCCCCAAAGGGTGGCCACAGAAGCATTTGCTGACGTAATTTGCTTCGTACTTAATTCCCTGTATTGGGTAAAAGTACCATTGTGGATCAACATATCGGCTGTGAAATCTCCGGCGATAACACTCGCGGGTATGATCACCCGGAAAGCATTGTATAAACCAATCTCAACATTGGCAACGTCTTTGACCTCGTTCAAGACAATATCATCTACCAGAAGATCAATAGGCTCCGGTTCCAAAACTTCCTTGCATGAACTAATCATGAGGAAACAAAAGACACTCAGCAATATGGTTTTGAATCGCATCATCTCAATGTTGCATTAATCCCCACAGATATTGTTCTGACCTGTGGTAAAGTAAAAAAATCTATCCCTTGTGCCGAAACAGAGCCATCCAGTGTAGAAACTTCAGGATCAGCCCCGGAATACTTCGTGTATGTCCAGAGGTTAGTTCCGGAACAATAGAGTCTTAAATTTTGTAACATTAACCTGTTGGCGATTTTGGCCGGAAGGTGGTAACCAAAACTTACACTCTTTAACCTCAGGTAAGAGCCGTCTTCCAGTAGCCGGTTGCTATGAAAATTATTACGCGTATTCTCGAACTCATACCGGGGAACATCTGTGATGTCACCTGGTTTTTGCCAGCGGCGCAAGGCGTCAATTGACTGATTATTACTGATGTCTGCTCCTGAATTTAATAATGTAGCTTTCGCGAAATTAAGTATTTTATTTCCGACAGAAAATTGAAAAAATACAGAGAGGTCAAAGCGGTGATATGAAAAACGATTCGTTAATCCTCCTATGAAATCAGGTTGAGAGTTCCCGATCACGATTGCGTCTGAATTATTGATCACGCCATCTTCGTTCGTATCCGCATACATCGCATCTCCTGTTGCCGGGTCAACACCCAAAAAATTCAAACCGATGAAAGTCCCCATCGGTTCGCCTTCTTTAATAATGTTAGTACCATCGGACCCCTCTGCAGTATAACCCCGGTACAAAGGAACTGAGTCTGCGAGAAATAAGACCCTGTTGAGATTTTTCGAAATATTAAAATCGGTTGACCACTTAAATTTTCCATCCATATTCACCGATGATATCGCCAATTCAAGACCCCTATTTTCCATTTCACCAATATTATCCTGCACGCCGGTAAAACCTGTGGTGGAGGCATAGGGGCGTTGTAAAAGCAGATCAGAAGTTTTGTTGTAATAGGCATCGATGCTGGCCTGGATCCGTCCTTCAAACATTCCTATATCTATTCCAACGTTTGTTTCCCGGGTCATTTCCCATTTCAGATCAGGGTTGGCCACATTATTCGGACTTACACCTGAATTTCCATTATAGGTTGTTGAGCCCCACGTTCCCAGAAATCCAAATGCGCCAATTCTTTCGTTTCCGGTAAAACCAAAACTTGCCCGAATTTTTAGATCGTTGATTGACCGCACCTTAAAGAAATCCTCACTGGAAATCCGCCACGCTGCCGAGGCTGCGGGAAAGTATCCAAACCTTCTGTTAGGTCCAAAATTTGAAGACCCGTCTGTTCTGAAACTAACGGTAGCTAAAAAACGGTCGTCCAGATCATATTTTACTTCCGCTAAAAAAGAAGCCAGTCCGCTCTGACCTTTTCCTGACGATCCCTGATCCACAATTCCCGCTGAAGTGATATAAGTAAAATCATCGCTGGGAAACAATCTTCCCTGAACATTTCCATTGATGCCGAAACTCTGCAGTATTTCTGTGCCGACGAATGCGTTTATGGAATGTTTTTCGCCGATGGTATTGGCATAAGAAAGCGTGGCAAAGGTATTGACGTTCGTTGCCGTGCTGGCAATAAAAACACCATAACCCTGGCCACCGACACTTTGTAAAAACCCTCCGATAGCCGTTTGTGAAGATTCGTATTGATCTTCCGTAACGTCGTTGTAATCGATGCTTACCTGTCCTTTTAAATTAAAATGATCATTGATTTTATAGGTGGCACTCAACGCGCCCACTAGCTTAGCCGTTGTAGCATCAAATCTCGGTAATACCGCCTGGGCTACCGGGTTGAAGTTTGGAAAACCGGCGTATCCGGAAGAAGCCGGACCAATCAAAAAACCATCCTCATTAAAAGGCGCATAGTAGGGTAAACTTTTCACTGCCCCAGAATAAACCCCATCCAGAAAATTATCGCCTTTTACTCTTTTATTTAATGTGCGTGTGATGTTGAAATTCGAACTCACCGTAAGTTTGTCGGAAAACTTTTGATCAACATTGACCACTACCCCCATCCGGGTAAAACGGTTATTCAATTGAACGCCTTCCTCATCCCGATAGTTGGTACTGATATAATAATTCGTATTCTCGTCTCCACCTGAGGCAGATAACTGATATTGTTGCATGATACCGCGCCGGAAAATTTCATCCTGCCAATCGGTATCCACTGCGTCGGTTACACCGGATATAAGGCCAAAACCATCGGGATTCTTGCCGGCATTTCTTACGGCCTCCCGCTGTAGTTGCAACAATTGAGGAGCATTCAGCAACGCCAGTTGTCTGACAGGATCTATGATTCCGCGCTGCACATCGAACACAATCTTTGCCTGCCCCTTTTTTCCCCTTTTCGTGGTCACGACCACTACTCCATTAGAGGCTCTGGATCCATACAATGCCTTCGCTGACGCATCTTTCAGGATCTGAATAGATTCTATATCCCCCGGGTTCAACAGCGAAAGCGCATTATCATTCTGACCGCCAAAGCTTCGAAGGGACAGTGATCCGGATTCGACCTGAACGCCATCAATGATCCACAAAGGGGTATTGCCCGCCCCGATGGAGGTTACGCCACGAATCCGTACGGCAATACCGCCGCCTGGTGTACCAGATGATTGTGTTACCTGCACCCCCGGGGCTTGCCCCTGGAGCGCCTGATCAATTCCTGACAGCGACATATCCTGGAAGTCAGAGGCCTTCACGGAAGTGACTGAACCCGTTATATCCCTTCGTTCTACCGAAGAATAACCGACCACGACCACTTCGCTGAGTTCTTCAGCTTCTTCTACCAGTTCGATGTTAATATTTTCGGGCCCCTGTACAATCAGTTCTTGTGTCTGATACCCTACAAATGAAAAAACTAACGTTGTGCCCTCGGGAACGTCCAAGGAAAAAGATCCATTTATGTCGGTAATAGAACCCTGTGAAGTTCCCTTTACAACCACGTTTACTCCGGGTAATCCATTCGGCTCATTGGCAGACGTGACACGACCAGAAATCGGGATGGTCTGGGCTTGCACAACGGAATAAATAAAAATAAAAAGGACTAGTATAAATCTTCGCATAGGCACAACCCGTTCAGCTAAAGTTAAAGATTTAACAATAAAGTTCAAGAAATAGTGTGGTGGCGGAGTGGAATAATTCGCAAAAGAAACCACTCCCCTCAAACAGGGGAGTATTTGCAGGAATTATATAATATTTCCCTGCAGTATCCGCATTGACAAATGTGCCTGGAAATACCGTATAAAATTTGGCAGTTCATAGACGTAGAGAATGCCTGCTGCCTATCATAGGGGTCCATTCGGTTAAAAACCGCTACTACAAAAATAGCCCTGATATTTGACTATCAAGGCTATTTTTCGTATATTAATCAATCAGGCTAACTCTCGCAAATCGACCGGAACGACTCGGGAAATGCCTTTTTCTACCATGGTGATTCCGTAAATCACATCCGTTGAACTCATCGTACGTTTGTTGTGGGTTACGATAACAAACTGGCTGTCTTTGCTGAAGTTTCGGATGATATTATTGAATTTATCAATATTCGCATCATCGAGCGGAGCATCGACCTCATCAAAAATACAGAAAGGTGCAGGTTTCAGCAGATACATGCTGAATAAAAGCGCCGTTGCTGTCAACGTTTTTTCTCCACCTGAAAGCTGATTAATTGACAGCGGTCGCTTGCCTTTCGGTTTGGCGATGATTTCAATCTCTGAATCAAGTGGTTTGTTGGGATCCACCAGCCTGAGGTCGCATTCATCTCCCTCCGTGAAAAGAGAACGGAATACACGGACGAAATGCTCTTTGATTTTATTGAACGAGTCCATAAAAGTCTGACTGGCAACTATTTCAATCTCACTGATGGTGCTCAATAGGGATTCTTTGGCTTTTACCAAGTCATCTTTTTGTGCGATAATAAAATCATTGCGCTGTTTGATTTCCGTATACGCTTCCATAGCCATCGGGTTAATTGGCCCCATGTTGTCCAGGCGTTCGCGGATCTTGCTTACGTCCTGACGAATCTTCTCGACATCTGCCTGAGCGAGAATTTCTGCCTCCTCCGGAGTAGTTTGACCAACCACTGCATCAAGGTCAACATTGAACTCAACCGAAAGGCGTTCTTTCACTGAATTCAGCTGCATTTTGCTTTCGTTCAGCGTATTAAGAAGTTCCATGAGCAGGGTATCAATATTCTGCCGAAGGTGTTGGACTTCCCGAAGGTCTTTTTCAATGTTGTCAATATTTCCCCGGGATTCG
>JAYSOP010000045.1:0-15743 GCA_043722905.1 Chryseolinea sp. | reverse complement strand
TGATGAAAGGTTTGAGAATTTTAAGAAATTGTTGTATGGCTTTTCTTTTCTGAATGGCATTCGATTGAACGTTGCCGTAGAGGACAACGGCAAGTCATTTTTTAAACTTAAAATTCTGGTTCGTAAAAAAATAGTGGCCGATGGATTAAACGACGAAACATTTGATGTTACCAATTCAGGGGTTCACGTGAACGCCCTTCAATTTAACAACCTTTCCAAAGACCCTGGTACCATTATCGTGGACATGCGCAATCATTACGAAAGTGAGGTAGGTCATTTTCAAAATGCTATTCGCCCTGACGTTGATACTTTCCGGGAAGAACTGCAGGTTGTGCAGAACCTTATGAAAGATAAGACCGATAAAAATTTATTGATGTACTGTACCGGGGGAATTCGTTGTGAGAAAGCGAGTGCGTGGATGAAACATCTTGGCTTTAAGAATGTTTTTCAACTGGATGGTGGTATCATTCAATACGCAAAGGAGGTAAAAACGCTCGGCCTTGAAAACCGATTCATTGGAAAAAATTTCGTGTTTGATGAGCGCCTTGGTGAACGCATAACAGAAGACGTCATCGCCGTGTGCCATCAGTGTGGTAATCCAAGTGATGACCATACAAACTGCAAGAATGACGGGTGTCATCTCTTGTTTATCCAGTGTACAAAATGTGGCGAAAAATACAAAGGTTGCTGTTCCGAGCCGTGCCTGGAGACCGTGGGGTTGCCGGATGAAAAACGAAAAGAGATGAGAAAGGGCCTTAATAAAGGGCGCCAGGTCTTCAAAAAAGGGCGGTCAGAAAAAATTCCTTACATGAGGAAATCCCCGGGAGGGATTTAATTCTTTCAAGAAAAGGCAAAAAAGTGGAAAAATGACCATCCGGATAGGGATTATAAACGTTTCAGACAGAGCAAGCCAGGGAATCTATGAAGATACACCGGGCATAACAATTGCTGCTACATTAACGGAATACCTCAGGAGTTCGTGGGAAAGGGAGTATGCAGTGGTACCCGATGAACAACATCTCATTGAACAAACCATGATTAACATGGCTGACCAAAAAAATTGTTGTCTGATTATCACCTCAGGAGGCACAGGCCCTTCAAAAAGGGACGTGACACCAGAGGCGACAGAGATGGTTTGTGACAAAATGATGCCGGGCTTTGGTGAGCTCATGCGGGCCAAAAGTCTTACATACGTACCTACGGCGATCCTTTCGAGACAAACGGCCGGAATAAGAAACAGAACTTTAATAGTTAACTTGCCCGGGAAACCCAAATCTATCAGGCAATGCCTGGATGCGGTATTCCCGGCAATTCCTTATTGTATTGACCTTCTGGAAGGTCCTTATCTGGAATGTAATGAAGACGTAATCAAAGTGTTTCGTCCAAAAACTATATAACGATCGAGGTATGGCACGAATAAAATATTATTACGACACCGAAACCTGCAAATACGAGCGGGTGCGAACAAGGAAAAGCGATATCGTTTTAAACGCTCTTGGCCTTGTCTCTCTCACTGTAATGATGGCCGTAGGCTTACTCATACTATACGACAACTACTTTGACTCTCCCAAAGAACTCATCTTAAAAAATGAAGTGAGAGAACTTGAGTTTTATTACGACAAACTCAACAAAGATGTTGAAGGGTTAAGAAATACCCTTGGCAATATTGAAAACAGGGATGATAATATCTACCGTGTTGTACTCGGTGCGGAACCCATTGAAAAATCGGTACGCGATGCGGGTATCGGTGGCGCAGATCGATATGCTGATATCCGTAAAAAGAATATCAGCCACGTTGAGCTGGTCATTGCGCTTCACGAAAGAGTGGATAAAGTGAGAAGGAAACTATACATCGAATCAAAATCCCAGGATGAAGTAGTAAACCTCGCTGAAAAGAAAGAGAAACTGTATGCTTCCATTCCAGCCATTCAACCCATCGCCAATAAACAATTAATTGCCCTGGCGTCTGGTTTCGGATTGCGCATCCATCCTGTATATAAAGTGAAAAAAATGCACAGTGGTATTGATTTCGCCGCCAGTATCGGAACCCCTGTATATGCCACCGCAGATGGAACTGTGACCACTACTGATGTAAAGTTCAGCGGATATGGCAAAATGCTCGTAATTGACCATGGGTTTGGATACCGCACCCGGTATGCGCATATGCATGACTTCGCCGTAAAGAGAGGACAACATGTGAAACGTGGTGACCTGATCGGCTACGTGGGCAACACGGGAATGTCAACAGCGCCACACCTTCATTATGAAGTATATATCAATGGTCAGACGGTCGATCCTGTACACTACTTTTTCAATGACCTGACCGCAGCAGATTACGAAAAAATACTCGAGCTCGCTTCCACAGAGAATCAATCACTGGGAATGTGATCGCGGATTAATCGGATTTATAGATTACACGGATTGCTTTTTTCCGCGTAATCCATCCCAATCTGTGTGACCCAAATCGTTAATCCCAATCCGCGAAATCCCTTAAGCTGCGTCAATCCGCGATTCAGACCGCTTTTTTGATTATCTTCGACTCTCAACCCCACGAAGATGAAAAACTGTCTGCCCCTGGTTTTCACTTTCTGCACCTTGTTTCATTTTTCTTTCTCAAGCTGGTCTCAGGGTTGCAGTGATGCAGGCTTTTGTACCATGGGGGCAATGAAGCCCGATCAACCCTTCAATAAAAACATTCCCGTCAAATTGCGTTCGATGGAATTGAGTCTCTACAGGGGAACGACGACTCTCTCCCCCATTATTCACGTTGCGACGCTCGACATGAGTTTCAGTATTCTTGATGATAAGACTTTTTTTCAGATAAAATTGCCCTATCAGACAGTAAAAGGAAACCTGGGCAGCACATCAGCGATGAGTGACATCTCGTTGTGCTTAACCCGCAATATGATATCTTCTCAAGACCTGGATATTAATTTTTCCATTGGCGGAAAAATTCCCACCAATGATGCCAACCTGACGGATAAAACGCATGACTTACCCCTGCCCATGTACTATCAGACAAGTCTCGGCACTTACGATTTTATTACCGGAATTTCCGTAATCACCAGACAATGGTTATTTGCCACGGGCGTCCAACACCCTTTTAACAAAAACAACAATACTTTTACCTGGGCCAAATGGATACCCGTTTATCAGGATGGCAACGGTGCTGATTACGTTCGTTCATATAACAGTTGTTTTGAACTAAAACGAGGAACCGATATTATGCTGCGTGTTGAACGGAATTTCCGGTATTCACGATTTAATTTTACGGCAGGCCTCCTTCCTATTTTTCGCATCAGCAAAGATGAAATTAAACTCCCCAGTACCGGTGAACGCGTAAAATCAAAAGGTACGACAGGCATGGCTATGTCAGCCATCATAACCGCAGGATATGGCCTCAATGTTCAATCCGGGATAAAGTTCCTTTATGGAAAAAAGATTACCCAACGCGAAGTAAACCCCGACGGACTTACCCGGCATGATGTGATGACACTCAGCTATTACTATAGGTTTTAACCATGCGATACACCTTCTTCTTTTCGCTGATTTTCTCGTTTTATGCGATCACTTACGCGCAGACGAATGCACCCGAGGTCGCCGTAACGGTTGATAATCTTTTCCTGGAAGCAAGATTTCAGGAAGCCATCGATCTGATGGAAAATTCGCCTGAAGAAGTAAGCAAGTCACTCATTCTACAAAACAAAAAAGCGGAGGCCTTCATACGTTTGGGCAAACTAACCGAAGCTGAAAAAATTCTTGCTGACATTCATCTCAAACTACTCATGCAACCTGATCACTTCCTGAAAGCAGTGACGGAAACCAATCTCGGCTCCCTGCAATTAAATCAGGGACGCAATGACCTTGCCGAAGAATCTCTTGAAGACGCCATAATTCAGTTTAATAGTTCAGGAAAACCACGAAGTCTTGAAGCCGCCCAGGCGTTGGTGAATCTCGGCCTGGTTTACATGAGCCAGGGAAAATATGCGCAAGCTGAGGCGCAACTTCTTATGGCCCTTTCGTTGCGTCGGAACCAATTGGAAGAAACCCATGAGCTTATTGCTGCGACTTACAATGATCTGGGTCTGGTTTATAGTCAAACGGATAAAGACAAGGCCCTCGATTACTTTGAAAATGCGCAAAGAATCTATGTGAAAATCCACGGGAAAGAACATAGCAAAATCGCCATTGCCAATATCAACATTGGCATCATCTACCGGGATTTGAAGTTATACGGCGATGCCGTCAATAACTTCGAAACCGCATTGAAGATCTGGAATACTGTGTATACAGAGCCACACCCATCGAAAGCCCTTGCCTTGTTTAATCTTGGGCAAACCTATTCAAATATGAATGACCGCAAGGCGGCCATGGCATATTACGACCGATCATTCAAAATGTATGAAAATACTTATGGTTTGAAACATCCTGAAGCAGCCTATGTACTCAATGCGATAGGCAACCTTTACCTTGCCGATGGACGCTTTGACGATGCCTTACAAACTTACCAAAAAGCCATTCAGGCAAATGTGCAGGGTTTCAACAACAGTGACCCCATAAGTAATCCGACCTTAACAAACTATTATCACGGCACCCGGCTGTTGCATTCGCTGATGTTCAAAGCCCAGGCCTGGGAAGCGCGCTATCTTCAAAAATCACTGAAGTTCAAAGACCTCAGGCAGGCGTTGAACACATTGGCTAAATGTGATTCGCTGATTGATGCGCTGCGCCAGCATAGCAGCAATGAAAGTGATAAATTATCGTTGGGGGTTATCGCCGATGAAGTGTACAGCACCGGGGTTCGGGTGGCTTATGAAGCCGGGGTGAATGCTATAGTTAAAAAAACTTACTTCAACAAAGCATTTTATTTTGCAGAGAAAAGCAAAAGCGCTGTATTGCTGGAATCAATATCGGATGCCAATGCCAAATCATTTGCTGGCATACCGGACAGCCTACTGGAGGAGGAGAAAAATCTAAAATCCGCCATCACCTTAAGGGCTCAAAAGCTGGCGCAAAAACCTACCCCGCAGGAAGAGCAATCGTTGCGACAAAGTTATTTCCTCCTGAACAAAAATTATGAGGCCTTCATTAAAAAACTGGAAGATCAATTCCCGGAATATTTTAACCTGAAATACAATTCCGAATCACCGTCAGTTGAACAACTTCAGGCTATGCTTTCAGACGAAGCGGCGTTAGTAAGTTATTTTATCGATGGGAAAAAAAATCATTTGTACATTTTCCTCGTTCGCAAAGGAGGTCAAACAATTAGCCACCGGATTTTACCGAAGGATTTCGATAAATATATCACAGGCCTGCGCAATGGCTTGTACTTTAGTGAAGTCAAAACGTTCAGGCGATCTGCTTACGAACTTGGAAAAATTCTCATTCCGAAAATACCATCGAAAATTAAAGAACTGATTATTTTACCGTCCGGCAGATTGGGAATAATTCCTTTTGAAACGCTACTCACCCGCAATTCCGAAAAACTTAATGACTACCATGACATGCCTTACCTTTTGAAACGCTTTAGTGTGCGTTATGAGTTTTCTGCCGGGTTGATCATCCAAAAGGGAAAACAGGCAAACCCCAGGGCATCACCTTCCATATTGTTATGTGCGCCGGTTACTTTTCCACAAAACAATACCCTCCAGAACTTGCCTGGTACCGAGTTAGAAGTAACGGAAATCGCGAATCTGTTCTCTGCCAAAAATCTAAGCAGCAAGGTGTTTACTAACCAACAGGCGGATGAAATCCTGATCAAGACTGCGAACTTAAAAGGTTACAACCTGCTTCATTTTGCCACCCATGGCTTAGTGGACGAAGTTAACCCGGAACTATCCAGGATTTTTTTTCAATCTCATTCACAAACCGAGGATGGCAATCTGTTTGCGGGTGAAATTTACAACCTGCAATTAAATGCTAATCTGGTAACGCTCTCTGCCTGTCAGACCGGATTGGGCAAAATATTGAAAGGAGAAGGGGTGGTAGGCTTGTCAAGGGCGCTTGTGTACGCAGGGGCAAAAAATATTGTCGTTTCATTCTGGAGCGTTGCGGATGAGTCTACCTCCCTTTTTATGAAAGAATTTTACGGTAATTTACTTTCAGATCCGAAGTCAGATTATAGTGGCAATCTTCGCCATGCAAAATTGAATTTGCTAAAAACAGAAAAATACGCCGCGCCCTTTTTCTGGGCACCCTTCATACTCATTGGATATTAAAAAGGTGAAAGGGAATTAAAGGTTAACGTTCCAGTAGTCTAAAGTTTAAAATTAGAGGTTTAAAGTTTCAGGTTTCAAATTGCATGTTGTTTCAGGTTTGAAGGTCAAATTACCTTTAAGTACGAGGACGATTTACGACTTCGATTTGAAATCACCGAACTGCATAGGGGTGAAGCATTTTGTAGCCCACGGTTTCAACCGTGGGTTTAGGGGAAATCAAGAATGTGTGCCACGGGAAAGTAGCGTAAATCTATTGCGCTGTCTGGCACACGGATGCGCGTTTGATCGAGCGGATCACGTCACTGAGTTTTGCCCGAAAGCCTACTTTCAGGCTTGACCCGGGATTATTCCTGCGGACGAAAAGCAAGAAACGAATGTCAGATTTTGAACTAAGAAAGTGAGAGAACCTTCCCCCGGCGTTCAAAAATGTGTAAATTAAGTGAATGGAATAAAATAACTGATACACCCCGGGAATTTTTCCGAGATATAAAATGCGTACGCTTTACATTACTTTACCTATCCTTGCAAGGAATTTTTTAGGAAAAATATACTAACCACATAACCGATTTTTAAACCCCCAAGTTTATGAATCAATCCACTTACTATAACAGGCGCACATTCCTGAAGACAGGCCTCGTCCTCAGCGCTGGTCTGACTACCTCCTTTAACCCCTTATCCACTGCTGATAAAAGAAAGCAAGTCATGACCGTAGGCGGCCTGACAAGTTCTTCAGCCATGCGCAATACCCTTTGCCATGAACACATTCTGGTGGATTTTATCGGAGCGGAAGAAGTCAATCCACCGAGATGGGATCGGGAACGCGTAACAGAAAAAATGTTACCTTTTCTGGAAGAGGCAAAACTTGCAGGATGCAATACTTTCGTTGACTGCACACCGAACTACCTCGGCCGCGATGTTGTCCTGTTGAAGCAGTTGTCTCAAAAAACAGGACTGCACATTATTACCAATACAGGTTATTACGGTGGTTCAGATAATAAATTTTTACCTGCACATGCCTTCACGGAATCCGCTGAACAACTTTCCAGGCGGTGGATAATCGAATGGCAACAGGGTATTGATAGCACCAGCATCAAGCCTGGGTTTATGAAGATCAGTGTCAATCCTTCGCACCTATCAGACGTATCCGTAAAGTTAATCACCGCGGCTGCGTTGACCCATAACAAAACCGGATTAACCATCGCCTCGCATACTGGCCCTGCAACGCCTGCCTTTGAACAGATAGAAATCCTGAAGGCAAATAAGATCGACCCGACTGCTTTTATCTGGGTTCATGCACAATCTGAAACTGAACGAACTTTTTTTATTAAAGCAGCGCAGGAAGGCGCCTGGGTCAGCCTCGATGGTTTAAATGAGAATAATGTTGATGAGTATACCGACTTATTGTCTAACCTGAAAAAGGAAAAATGCTTGCATAAGATTCTGTTGTCGCACGACGCCGGGTGGTACGATCCTGCAAAACCTGAGGGAGGTGAAGTAAGAGGTTATACTGTATTGTTTAAAAAACTGATACCGGCCCTTGAACAGGAAGGATTTTTAGAGGAAGAAATTATGCAGATTATTCAGAAAAACCCTGCGAATGCATTTTCAATAAGTGTTAAAAAATTAAAAAGAAGACGCAGGTGAGAAGTTGAGGGAAGGCGAGACCTTTTTAGATTTCTCTCCTATGCCTGCCCTTGAAGTAACATGGTTTTAGCCTCATTACTATCAGGAGCAGGTTCACAGAGAAACGCTATGGCAAACAGCTTGTTCACTGTGTTTGGAGAGAACTTTAAAGTAAGGGCATTACTTCGAAATTTCCTAAGGATTTTTAGAAACTTTGTAAAGCCGGAAAAAATGGCTTTTTAGTGCCATAATAGCATGTTTGAAGATAATTATAAGCACAGGGGATTACGGAATAAATTACTCAAAATTCTCCAAAAAAAGGGCATTTCTCACCCAGGTATTCTTGCCGCCATCGGAAAAGTGCCCAGGCACCTGTTTTTTGACAACGCACTGCTGGAACATGCTTACCTCGATAAGGCATTCCCAATTGGGGAAGGGCAAACCATCTCCCAACCCTATACTGTCGCTTTCCAATCAGAAAAACTTGAAATTATGCCCGGTGACTCCGTTTTAGAGATCGGGACCGGTTCCGGTTACCAGGCGTGTATATTATTAGAATTGGGTGCAAAAGTCTATACCATAGAATATAACCGAAAGTTGTTTGAGAGTACTAAGGCCTTCCTTCCTCAGTTAGGCTATAAACCCTATTTTTTTTATGGCGATGGTTCAAAAGGATTGCCTTCAAAGGCCCCCTTCCAAAAAATCATTGTCACGGCGGGGGCCCCCGTGGTCCCATTGGCTTTAACCGATCAGTTGGCCGACAACGGAATCCTCGTTATTCCCGTGGGCGACCGGGAAAAACAAAAAATGGTTCGGATCAAAAAGAAAGGGGATCAACTCATTAAGGAAGAGTACGATAATTTTGCTTTTGTCCCATTGCTCGGAGAGCAAGGCTGGAAGGGGTAGAGGGGTATGGGGATAAGAGGTATAGAGGTATAGAGGTATAAAGGTATAAAGGTAGAAAGGTAGAAAGGGGAAATAGGGTTAGGTTGTGTTGAAATTTGCGGAACAACTTTTACTTACTGTTGTAAGCAATGCTGTGGTCGATATCTTAAAGTAATAGGTTTTGTAAGGTTTTTTTGAAATGCGGGTACTCGTTGGAGATTTGAATGCTTTGCTTTTCACCTTTCATGAATTTTTGAAGTGCGTCGGGTAGTTCAATGGTTTTTCCGATAGCACGTTCGACGACTTCCCTGAATTTAGCAGGGTGTGCTGTCTCCAGAAAAATTCCATTAACATCTTCTCTGTGTTCAGATACATATTTTTTTAAACCCAAATAACCAATCGCTCCGTGCGGGTCCAGGGTATATCCCTGCTCATTAGAAACCTGCTTCATAGCTGCCGATGTCTCATCATCAGTAAAGGCATACCCCAATATATCTTTTGTTATAGCATCAAATCCATTTTGGTATAAATCCAGAAGCCTCGAAAAATTACTGGGATTGCCCACGTCCATGGCATTACTGATAGTGTGTTTGGAAGGACGTGGCGACATTAATCCACTGCACAGATATTCGGGAACAACGTCATTTACATTGGTGGACGCAATAAAGTGTCTCACAGGCAAACCCATTCTTTTGGCAATAAGGCCAGCCGTAAGATTTCCGAAGTTCCCGCTCGGTACGGAAAAAACCAGGTCCTTCTTCGTGTTCTTTAGTTGCGCATAGGCATAAAAATAATAGAAAGACTGGGGGATAAGCCGGGCAACATTAATGGAGTTGGCAGAGGTAAGAAACAATTCTTCCCTCAATTCCTCATCCCCGAAACCCATTTTGACAAGCGCCTGGCAATCATCAAAGGTGCCCTTAACTTCAAGGGCGATAATATTCCCACCCAGCGTGGTAAACTGCTTTTCCTGAATGTCACTTACTTTTCCTGACGGGTATAAAACGATGACGCGAACTCCTGGAACGTCGAGAAACCCATTGGCCACGGCGCTACCCGTATCGCCCGATGTCGCCACCAGAATGACGATCTCACGCTTTATATGCGATGAAAAGTGACGGAGAAGCTGTGACATAAAGCGCGCCCCGAAATCCTTAAATGCCAGTGTGGGGCCATGGAATAATTCGAGCGCATAGATATTGTGATTTATTTCAACAAGCGGCGCTTCGAATTGAATGGTGTGGTCAATAATCTTTTTTAATTCATCCTTGGGAATTTCATCACCGATAAATTTTTCAGCTACTTCAAACGCTATCTGTCGGAATGTTTTTTCTCGCAAGTCTCTAAAAAACGCGTCAGGAAACATGGGTATATGTTCGGGCATATAAAGTCCATTGTCTGGTGCAAGGCCCTGTACAACCGCTTGCTCGAGGGTGATGCGTACTGATCTGTTATTTGTGCTGTAGAACTGCATGATAAATTTAACCAACAGGCTATTTCTAATCGACCACTCTTGCTCCCTGAGGATTTATTTTTGAAACAAATACCTCGCTGTTAAGACCAAACTTTTTAAATTCTTTCCCGATAACCGCCCCTACTTTTCTTCCGGTCTCATGATCGGTAGATAAGGCAAAAATTGTCGGACCAGATCCTGAAATGCCACATCCTAAAGCACCGTTTTGCACTGCTTTCTCTTTTATTAAATCAAAACCGGGGATCAACATTGAACGAATCGGTTCTGCTACTACATCCTTCAAAGATCTGCCTATCAAAGCATAGTCGGGCTTCATTAGCCCTGCGACAAGTCCAGCAATATTGCCCCACTGTATGATGGCATCCTTTAAAGTAATATTCAACCTCAGTACCTGTCTGGAATCCTGGGTTTTCAATTCCAGGTGTGGATGAACAAGGGTACAGAAAAGATTTTCTGGCGTAGGGATACTCACGACATCCAAAGGGTCGTATCCGCGGATAAGGACAAAACCTCCGAACAACGAAGGGGCTACGTTATCAGCATGCGCGGAACCGCACGCGACACGCTCAGCCTCAATGGCAAAAGGCAAAAGATCGCTTTTGGAAAAAGGCTCTCCAAGCAGGTGATTGATCCCCACCAATGCCGCTACGGAACTGGCTGCACTTGAACCCATGCCACTACCAAGTGGCAAATTCTTTTTCAATATAATTTCTACTCCTTGCTGGCTTTTAATGGCATTGAGGAAAGCAATGATGGCTACACCAGCTGTATTTTTATCAACTTCCATGGGTAGCCTTCCCTCATCACCCTCAATTCGCTTCATCACAACTCCCGGCTTTTCTGTGAGCGTTAAAATCACCTCGTCGCCAGGTTCTTCAACGGCGAATCCAAACACGTCAAAACCACACGATACGTTGGCCACAGTAGCCGGAGCAAAAGCTTTTACCGATTTCATTTTATCTGGAGTAATGCCCAATACGAATAATGTCCGCAAAAACGCCTGCGGCAGTGACCGCGGCACCTGCACCCGGGCCTCGGATAACCATCGGCCTGTCATGATATCGCTCTGTTGTCAGCAAAATAATATTATCACTCCCCGACAGTGAGTAAAAAGGATGATGTTCGTCCACACTCCCCAATTGCACATTGACTTTTCCGTTTTGCAACACAGCCTTATACCGCAATTTTTGTTTCTTCACAGAAGCTTCAACCCTGAGTTGTTCAAAGACTTCATCGTGTTTTTCAAGCGCGGAGAAAAATTGATCAACGGTCAGGTCACCCCGACAATCCTGAGGCACAAGGTTCTGGACCTCAATGTCAGAAAGATCCAGGGTAAGCCCGGTTTCGCGGGAGAGTATTAATATCTTGCGTGCTACATCCGTACCACTGAGATCGTCACGCGGATCCGGTTCCGTGTAGCCTTTCGCCTTCGCTTCCTTCACTACATCACTGAATTTTTTTCCTTCCGTAAAACTACTGAATATAAAATTCAGGGTGCCACTAAGCACACCCTCGATGCTAATGACCTGATCTCCGCTGAGCAGCAAATCATTGAGTGTATTAATGACAGGTAAGCCTGCACCAACATTGGTTTCGTAAAAAAACTTAACGCTTCTTTTAAAGGCTATTGCTTTCAGATTCTGATATTTTTCCAGAGGTCCGGAATTCGCTTTTTTATTGGGTGTCACAATAGAGATATTCGCGTCGAGAATGCCCGCATAAAATCCGGTTACCTCCTCGCTTGAAGTACAATCCACAAAAATACTATTGGGTTTATTGGCGGATATCATTTGTTCAACAAAACCTGTCATATTCATGGGCAAACCTTGTTGTTTCATCTCCGCAATACAGGAATCCAATGACAGCCCCTCCTCATCGAACAACATTTTCTTACTGTTTGCCACCGCTACAACATTTACCTCCAGCAGATTGTCCTTGGCGAGTTTCTGAAACTGATCATTCATCATTTTGATGAGTGCATTTCCGATAAGGCCTGTGCCTACTAAAAAAATATTCAGCAGTTTTCTATCGGACAAGAAAAATGATTCGTGAAGAGCATTCAATGCTTTGGCAATATCTGCCTGGCGCACGACAGCCGAAATATTTCTTTCCGAGGATCCCTGCGCAATAGCGATAACGTTAATACCATTTTTGCCTAATCCTGAAAACATGCGTCCGCTCGTGCCTGGGCTATGTTTCATTCCATCTCCTACGACGGCAACAATGGACAGGTCACTTTCAGTGTGCACTTCATTGATCTCCTCACTCCTGATCTCATGAACAAATTCCTTTTCAATCGCGATTTTTGCCTGACGGGCAGCGTGACTATCGATCGCTATGCAAATAGAATGTTCAGAAGATGCCTGACTGATCAGTATGACATTGATTCGTTCTCTGGCCAGCGTGGCAAACAACCTCATGGAGACCCCGACAACACCTAATAATCCACTTCCCTGAATATTCAACAATGACACCCCATTCATGGATGAGATTCCTTTAATTAATTTTCCGTTGGAAGATTCAGAATGGATAACGGTTCCCTTAAACATCGGATTGAAAGTATTTTTAATCCAGATAGGTATTCTGTTCACCATGGCTGGTTGCATGGTGGCCGGAAAAATTACCTTGGCCCCAAAATGCGAAAGCTCCATCGCTTCCTCATAACTGAGCTGCGGGACAGTGAAAGCTTTTTTAACAAGGCGGGGATCGGCCGTCATCATGCCATCCACATCAGTCCATATTTCAAGATCAGTTGCGTTTAAAGCCCCCGCAAAAATCGCCGCCGTATAATCGGAGCCACTTCTACCCAGCGTCGTTGTTTCACCGCTGTCGGCCGTGCCAATAAATCCGGTAATGATCTGTACACTTTGATGGGTGGCAAAATGATCATTAATGAGTTTATTGGTTATCGCAAAGTCCACTTTTGCATTGCCGAAAAGATTGTCTGTCCTGATGACGGCGCGGGCATCCAGGAATTCTGCAGGAATACCCTGATCTTTCATCGCTTCGGCAATGATATAGGCAGACAACCGCTCGCCAAAGCTCATGATGTAGTCAAGCGTACGAGGCGTTCTTTCCTTGACCAGGAAAACACCGTGAAGAACATCTTCGAGTTCGTTCATTTTTATTTTAACCTGCGCCAGAATGCTACTTTGTTTCTGGATGTTCATCAGTTCGCGCACTGCCTCCAGGTGACGTTTCTCTAATTGATCAGATTTCTCCTTATACTTTTGATCCCCTTCCAGAGCAAGTTTGCTGATTTGAATAAGATCATCGGTGACGCCGCCGAATGCAGAAAAGACAACCGCCACCTCTGATGAAAGATAAGGCGTGATGATCTCGATTACCGAACGTATACGCGCCGGAGTGGCCACAGAGGAACCACCGAATTTTAAGACTTTCATGATAATTTAGTCATTGGTCATTTATTAGGCATTGGGCAATAGGCAATAGTCATTGGTCATTTAAGTATTTGGCATTATTAGAAAATCCAACCATAGGTTTGACCGATAGGCTTTTTGCTTTTTGCTTTCTACTTTATGCTTTCTTCGATCAGGCACACATTTCCTGGAAATGGGCACTATCTGACCTGATTGGGGTTAAATACTAGGAACGGGTCTCCCCGTAGCGGTGGTTGTAGTAGAAGGAGAGTGAAATACAATACAGGCATAGCCCGACACTATGGTCGATCTTGATTGGATAAAAAGATTTTTGCCCGTTTCCATGATTAAAGCACCGAATTAATGAAATGATGGGGTTGTTTCCAAGGTATTTTTTGTGATTTTTGTGCGCAGCAACAAAAGCATTCAGTTGCAAACGTTAGCAGTGAGCAAATCTTCAATAAATAGCAGGACGAAAGAACGCATAATTATTCATAAAATGCTTAAAAAAAAGAAATTCTCGCGCGAGTCTTTAGTGAGTATGACCGAGCTGGTTTTGCCCAACGATACCAATACACTGAGTAATCTCATGGGTGGCAGGCTGATGCATTGGATGGATATTGTCTCAGCTATCTCAGCGCAAAAACATTCCAACCAGATTGTGGTTACTGCCTCGGTCGATAACATTTCATTCAAACATCCTATCTGCTTAGGCAACGTCGTTACACTTAAAGCCAAAGTAACCCGCGCTTTTAATTCATCGATGGAAGTACGGATTGATGTTGAAGCGGAGGACATCCCATCCAATAAAAAAATTGACAGCAACAGTGCGTACTTTACTTTTGTAGCCGTTGATCGCCTGGGAGCTCCACAGGAGGTTCCCGAAGTGGTGCCAGAAACAGAGGAGGAAAAGGCGCTTTATGACGGAGCCCTGCGCCGCAGACAACTTCGTCTTATCCTTTCCAATAGAATGAACCCGCACGACGCAAAAGAGTTAAAGTCTATTTTTGATATCAAATAATTAAAAGAAGGATTTGAGTTATTCAGTTATATCCCAATTGTTTCAGGAGGAACTTTATGAATATGAATCGCCAGTTATCGTGGTGCTTGCCAGGGACTGGGCGGACTATACTTCAGAACAACAAACCTTACTGCAAAAAATATTAACCTCGGTAAAAATAAATATTAGCAGCGTTCAGATGATCTGCCTGCCTTTCATTTCAGTAAACTCACTCGCACTTTTTTCCCCGGCAAGGGTTTTAATTTTTGGGGCAAAAACGAATGAAGAAATCGGTCTCTATCAACAAACGCCGGCACAAGGTTTTATAGTGGTCAGGGCTGACGATTTAGACCACTTGGACGAGAACAGGAAAAAGGACCTGTGGACAGTACTTAGGCAGATGTTTAATGTTTGAAAGTGTTTAACCGAAATCCGGAAATTACCGGGATTTTCCTGTTTGGTGTTTTGGTACTTATTCTATCTTTGCGCAAATTTTTTAGCCATCCTCACCTTCAGGATGGTTTTTTTGACCATAAACAAGATTGCTAACTTTATTTTGATATGAACAGTATTCTCTATTTAATTCCTGCCCTGGGTGTTGTCGGATTAATCGCCATGGCTATGAAATCCTCCTGGGTTATTAAGCAGGATGCCGGGGACGCAAAAATGCAGGAATTGGCTGGCTATATTGCAAATGGAGCAATGGCCTTTCTAAGAGCAGAATGGAAAATCCTGACATATTTCGCCATCATTGGCGCCATATTGCTGGGATGGTCCGGCACACTGGTGGAAGAATCTCACCCTCTGATAGCCTTATCTTTTCTTCTGGGCGCATTTCTCTCCGCTTTCGCAGGATACATAGGGATGAGAATCGCTACCAAAGCCAATGTACGCACCACTCAAGCTGCTCGCACCAGCCTTGCGAAGGCATTAAAGGTATCCTTTACAGGCGGATCAGTTATGGGAATTGGTGTGGCAGGGATTGCCGTGCTGGGTTTAGGAAGTCTTTTTATTATTCTCTTCAATATTTTTGTTCCTGAAGGCGCTGCCATGAATGGTCTTGATATGAAGCGTGCCATCGAAGTATTGGCTGGCTTTTCGTTGGGTGCTGAGTCGATTGCACTATTTGCGCGTGTAGGTGGTGGTATTTATACAAAGGCTGC
>JAYSOP010000044.1:0-1793 GCA_043722905.1 Chryseolinea sp. | reverse complement strand
TCCAGATGAGGGGCGTATTGGCGGAGAAATTTTCTATTCCAAAATTTCCCACATATTGTTTTATGGTGTTATAGAGTTCCTGCTCAGCAAGGGATTGCTCAAGACGTTGCATTCTAATAGAAACATCATCGTTGTTATAAAACTGTAATTTGTTGATATTTGGGAAATTAAAGATGTCAGATTGACTGTAAGTTGTCAGGCTATCGTTTAATTGAATGACGCCACCACTTTTTAATTTATTTTTTTTCCGCTGTGCATGGAGAGGCACACAGGTTATCAGGTAAAAAGCCGATAATAAGATGAAAAAATAGGTTTTCACTTAACCTTTTTGTTAAAACGTAGGTTCAAACACATTAAAGTTGTTACATTTTTCCTTCTTTTACAACTCGACTGGCACTACTATTGTCCAATTATCCGGTTATGAATAAACTCAACGACAAATTTGTTGTTGTGTCAAACTGACATTCGAATCACATGTTTAAAACATTAGCGATACAATTAGTGCAGGAAGAGTCCGACGACCTCATTCAAATGATCAATCCTGAGCAGGAAAGTGATCTTAAGCCGGAAGACCTCCCCGAGGAGCTTTCCATCTTGCCCATAAAAAATACAGTCTTGTTTCCGGGCGTTGTTATTCCAATAACCGTCGGCAGGCAGAAATCTATCAAGCTTGTAAAAAAAGCGTATCAGGGAAACCGGATCATAGGCGTTATTGCGCAAAAGAATTCACAGGCTGAGGAGCCCACCATAGAGGATCTCTATCGAACCGGCACAGTCGCCCGCATTATTAAAATGCTGGTGTTGCCGGATGGAAATACGACGATTATCATTCAGGGAAAGAACAGGTTCAGCATCCGCGAGTATGTGCAGGAAGATCCGTATCTGACTGCGAAAATCAATCTGCTTACCGAGCCGATTTTGAATATCAATGGAAAAGAAGCTAAAGCCCTGGTGCAATCCCTGAAAGATGCAGCCTTAAAAATATTAAAATTGAATCCTGAAATTCCTCAGGAAGCGCAGGTCGCTCTCGATAATATTTCGAGTATGTCGTTCCTTATTCATTTTCTTTCCAGTAATCTGAATGTGGATGTCTCTGATAAGCAAAAAATTCTTGAAACACAGAACATCATTGAGCGAGGGACGCTATTGCTTCAATTTATGCTTCGCGACATTCAGATGCTGGAGATAAAGCATGAAATACAAAAGAAGGTCCACACCGATATTGACCAGCAACAACGCGATTATTTTTTACGCCAGCAGATAAAAGTTTTACAGGATGAATTGGGCTACGATGGTCCGGATAAAGAGGTAGAAAAACTCCGTAAGAAGGCAGAGGCCAAAAAATGGCCAAAACCCGTTTCAGATCACTTCAAGAAAGAACTTGAAAAGCTATTACGTATCAATCCTATGGCAGCCGAATATCCCGTGGCGATGAATTATGTGGAGTTTATGCTGGACCTTCCCTGGGGTGAGTACACAAATGACGATTTTGACTTAAAACGGGCCAAGAAAATATTAGATCAGGATCACTTCGGACTGGAAAAAGTAAAGACACGCATACTGGAATACCTTGCCGTTTTAAAACTAAAGAAGGATATGAAGGGCCCGATTTTATGTTTGTACGGTCCTCCTGGCGTCGGAAAAACTTCCTTGGGCAAGTCAATCGCAAAAGCGCTCCAACGAAAATATATTCGCATGTCTTTAGGCGGTGTTCATGACGAGGCGGAGATACGTGGGCATCGCAAAACCTACGTGGGCGCTATGCCTGGAAAAATTTTGCAGAACATTAAAAA
>JAYSOP010000043.1:0-2675 GCA_043722905.1 Chryseolinea sp. | reverse complement strand
AAATATTCCAGGAGAAAGCTACCTCACCGCAGGGAATACCCGATTTCAAAATTTTGAGCAAATAGTTTATTTGGGTAAGGATAATTCGGGAGGTGAAGTCAGGGTATCGGTAGTTTTTGCGGGAAAAGGTCGTCCGGAAGATTTTCAACAATTGGATGTCGAAGGGCGAGGTGTATTGCTCATGACCGGACCTGAGTATGACTACCGTTCTGCGGTCTCAATAGCCCGCGCGAAGAAAGCAAAAATGATTTTTATACTGAACACTCAAAAATCCGCTGAGTTCAAAGGTTACGCCCGTCAATTCGAATCCTATTTATCTGACGAGCGACCCGCGCTCAAAAAAGAAGAACTTTCCACTAAAAGTACCGGGATGTTTTTCATTGCCACAGAAGTTGCCGAAAAGATTTTTAGTACTTCGTTGGATAAGTTATCCGTTGCCGCCGGATCAAAGTCTGCGCTAAAAAAATTCAAGCCGGGCTCCGTTACTTATAAAACTTCGGTCGAAACGAAAATTATTGAAACCGAAAACGTATTAGGTTTTCTGGAAGGATCGGATAAAAAAGACGAAGTGATTGTGATCACTGCTCACTATGATCATATTGGAAAAAAGACTCAAGGCCAGGGGGACCTCATCAATAATGGCGCGGATGATGATGGTTCCGGCACGGTGGCAGTGATGCAGCTTGCCAAAGTTTTTGCCATGGCCAAAAAAGAAGGAAACGGACCGCGACGAAGTATACTTTTTATGACCGTGACAGGGGAGGAAGGTGGCTTACTGGGATCGGAGTATTATACTGACCATCCGGTTTTTCCGCTTGCCAAAACGGTAGTCAATCTCAATATGGATATGATCGGAAGGCGCGATGAACAACACCAGGATAGCGACCCTTATGTTTATGTAATCGGTGCTGACAAACTATCCACTACCCTGAATCAGGTAAGTGAATCCATGAATAAAAAATATACAAACCTGTTATTTGATTACACCTATAACGACAAGGATCACCCGGCCATGTTATATTACCGTTCTGATCATTGGAATTTTGCTCAGAAAAATATTCCCATAATTTTTTATTTCGACGGGATCCATGAAGACTATCACCTTCCCAGTGATGAGGTTGAAAAAATTGAGTTTGATCTTTTGGCAAAGCGTGCCCAATGTGTATTTTATACTGCCTGGGAGATTGCCAATCGCGAAGAAAGGGTTATGCCTGATGCAAAATAACAATAATAAAAAAGCGGTTATCTGGGTTATTGCGGCTTGTTAGAAACAGTATCCACATCGCCCTGACGATCCATACCTGGAGAGGCGGTAGTATCCATCCGCATCCCGGTAGTGTCATAATCAGCAGGATCGTTTGAGTAATTGTCTTCAGTTTGGCTTTCAGTTTCGGTTTCGCCAGATCGGTTGCTTCCATCGCCGCAGCTAAACGCGAACGCAGTCATAAAAATAAAAATTACTTTTTTCATTTTTTCCGGTTAAGGTCCTACATTTTTCCATTTACCGGCAGTTAACCCGACGGTTGTATTGATTCTCTGAATTAAATTATTGTGCCTGGAAAGTATAGATCTTAAAATGCCGCCTGGAATTCTTAGCGAAACCTGCAGCGCAATGGTTAATTTGATTGGACCAAGACTTGATTATCCGTGGTGAAATGAAACGGCCGTTGATGGTAAACTATTCCATCGGAATGTTCACATGCCGCTCCGCATGATAGGATGACCTGACAAGTGGGCCTGATTCCACATATTTCAATCCTCGCTTCAAACCTTCTTCCCGATACATTGAAAAAGTTTCGGGATGAATAAATTCTATTACCTCATGATGGTGTTTGGTCGGTTGAAGGTATTGCCCAAGAGTCAGGATTAACAAACCATTCTCTACCAGATCATCCATTGCCTTTAGTATTTCATCTTTGGTCTCACCGAGTCCCAACATAATACCCGATTTTGTTCTCTTGCCCGCTTGCCGGATCCGTTTTATTTGTTCGAGGCTTCGCTCATATCTTGCCTGGGGCCTTACAGTCCTGTACAATCTGCTTACCGTTTCCATGTTGTGTGACACAACCTCCTGGCCACCGTCAATCATATGGGCTAAAGCTTCCCAGTTTCCTTTTGTATCAGGAATTAAAGTTTCGATCGTTGTTTCAGGATTTAATTTCTTTGTTTCCACCACCGTTTGAAACCAGATCTCTGCACCACGGTCTTTCAGTTCGTCGCGGTTAACAGAAGTTATTACAGCATGTTTGACCTGCATGAGATGGATGGCTTCGGCAACACGTTTGGGTTCGTCAACATCGTATTCAGTGGGTCGTCCGGTGGCTACTGCACAAAAATTGCAGCTGCGTGTGCAGATATTTCCAAGGATCATAAATGTGGCAGTGCCAGCGCCCCAGCACTCACCCATATTCGGGCAGTTTCCACTTTCGCAGATGGTATGGAGTTTATAATTGTCAACCAGTTTGCGAACCCTGGCATAGTCGGGACCCACAGGCAGTTTCACACGTAACCAATCCGGTTTGCGTCTGCGCGGTTCTTCCTTCGAAATAACAGGTAATTCAATCATTCGCTATGGGTATGCAACTGTCCAAACACGTGCTAACTCTAAACAACGCCTGGTGCAGTTTCGTTTGTCGCTTAACAGGAATATCTTACTTGCCAATCAACTCTTTATA
>JAYSOP010000042.1:0-4506 GCA_043722905.1 Chryseolinea sp. | reverse complement strand
AACCCGTCATACTCGAAGCTCCTGTTGAAACGGTCCACTGCGTCGCTGGCCTGGGCCAATACTCTTCCAGGGGAAATAAAGACCCCAATGGTCACGGGCATTTCGTTCTTTGCAATGAGGTTATCAAAAACAGTAGGTGCCTTCCACTGAATGCCATCCTGATTAACATAAACACAAGCTGGCTTGTCTGCTTTATATTGAGCAGGTATGTAAATGCTGATCTCTCGCGACGTACCCGGAAATATTTTTGAGTTGGCAAAGGCGAATTTCAATATCTCACCTTTCGGCACCCCGGCTTGTTCCTCGGAGGCCGGATCAACAGGATACGTTTCCGGATTGGATTGTGCCATTACCCGTTCGGAAAACACAATAAGCAGAATCAATAATTGTCTTTTCATTGATGTAAGGTTTCAAGCTTTAGAGAATACGGAGTACTGCAATTTACGAAAAAGTGTCGGTCGCTTATCCAACTTCAAAATGGTTGCACCGTGAATGGATTAGATTTCCGTTCCCGGAGGGGCCTCACTAAATGACCTTACGGAATGGCGAAAGCAATATATCCACCTTTAAAATTATTTTCTTGCTCGCCATTCACAGACACCACGACGTACTGCTTGTTTCCAACCGCGTATGTAGAAGGTATCGAACTTGCCATACCGGGCAACGGGTATTCCCATAATACTTTTCCTGTCTTCTGCTCAAACGCGCGGAACATGTTGTCACCCGTGGCGCCGATGAAGATCAACCCTCCCGCGGTAGCAATTCCACCACCGCGGTTGAACATGCCGGAATTCGGAATGCCCATCTTTTTGAATTTCGGGTCTTCGCCGAGTGGAACCTGCCACACAATGTCTCCTGTGTTCAGGTCGATAGCCGTCATTGTACCAAACGGTGGAGCGATCGCCGGATGACCTTCCGGGTCAAGATAAAAGCTGTACCCATTGAAGCCGTAAGGTTCATTATTCTCCGGAATGCTTGTTGTTTCGAATGATTGTTGTGCAACGGTGTCTTTGACATAGGCGACAATCGCTCCGATCTGCTGTTCAGATAAAAATTTAAATGATGGCATTGGCGGGGCCCCTTTCCGGAGGATACTTGCGATCTGCGCATTTTTGTATTTTTTCACACGTCCTGTCAGATCAGGCCCGATGCCAGTTCCCTTCTTATCAGCGCCGTGACAACTGCTGCAGTAGGTTCTGAATAATATTTCAGGGTTGAGCTGATTGGCTGCGCGGATCTTTTTCAGGTCGGTAAGTTTCAGTATCCACGGAACGTCAGTGGCGTTAACGAATAGTCTATTCGTTTCCGGGTTGACTGAAGCGCCACCCCAGTTGGACCCGCCGTGTGCTGTCGGGAGAATGATCGATCCCTCCATGGACGGCGGCTCGTAGGTCCCTGTCTTGTATTTGTTTTTCGCGATCTCCTCTTTGATCCATGCTGAGGAACGGCCAAAAACTTTTTCCTGGTATCCCTGCCGCGCAAATGGCGGATTCACAGGGATCGGTTGAGTAGGCCAGGGTTTTTCTCCCGGCATACTGCTGACGGTATCGACCGGTACTTCATTCACGGCAAATAAAGATTCTCCCGTTTCGCGATCAAACAGAAACAGGTATCCCATCTTCGTGACGAGGGCAACTGCGTCGATCTCTTTTCCGTCGCGCTTTATCGTAACAAGATTTGGCGGAGAGCCATTGTCGCGATCCCAGAGATCGTGGTGCGTGGTTTGAAAATGCCAGATGCGCTTGCCAGTTTTCGCATCGAGCGCCAGCAGGCAATTGGCGAAAAGGTTTTGACCGGGACGATCCGCTCCATAAAAATCAAAAGACGGCGACGCTGTCGGAACGAATACGATGCCTCGTTTTTCGTCCAGTGCCATTCCGGCCCAGCAATTAGCGCCACCGTTGCGCTGGCGGGCGTTAGCGCTCCAGGTGTCTGCGCCGAACTCACCTGGTTTCGGAATAACATGGAAGACCCATTCCAACTTGCCGGTGTTAATATCAAATGCGCGGATATCGCCTGGTGTCGACGGAAGT
The DNA here is from genome assembly GCA_043722905.1 of Chryseolinea sp. Lineage (GTDB taxonomy): Bacteria > Bacteroidota > Bacteroidia > Cytophagales > Cyclobacteriaceae > Chryseosolibacter. The sequence continues at coordinate 2,473 of JAYSOP010000042.1, read as the reverse complement.
TCATCCGGCACTTTGCATCCCACGATAAAAAGATCGTTATACACCACTCCCGGCGCGTTGCTGGAAACGGGCACACGCGAACGCATGGAGTCAGGCAACTCCAGACCTTCATAGAAATCAACGCGGCCGTTGCTGCCAAAGTCCTTCATAACGGTACCACTGTCCGCGTTGATGGAATACAGCGTGCCACCGGAAATGAGAAAGATACGGTCAGGGTTACCGGGATGATACGTCATTCCCTTCGACCAGTTAGGGATGTCCGATGAGTCAGGAACAAACTCCCACAACATCTTTCCGGAAGCTGCATCGAGCGCAACAAGTTTGTTGGAAGGCATCAAACCGATAACACGGTTGTCCATCATCACAGGATTAAAATAGACACCTCCCGCTTCTATGCTATCTTCAAAACGCCAAACTTCCCGCAGCTGCGTGACATTCGACGGGTCGATATCGGTGAGCGCGGAGAACTTGTTATTGGAAACATCGTGACCAAAGGTAGGCCATGTGGAGGTGTCGGTATTGTCGGGCGAGCAAGCGCTGAGAAAAGCCAGTGAGAGGCAGCCAAGGAGTCGTCTCATGTGAGATATCGTCATGCGAAGAATTTCGGGTTCAAATTGTTCGACAAAATAGCGTTCTTTCTGCGAAGCTAGAAAGGAAATGGCATAAAACATTTTCCGTCAATTCACTCGTCTCAATCACGCTTCTCCCAAACAGCATCAAACAATAAGCACCGACGAAACCTGGCAAGAATCTAAATGATGAAAAAGGAATTGTCTCATTTAACAATTATTCTACTTTCGATTTACGGATGCATCAATCATTTCTTTGAGAACTTTCATATCAATCTCCTCCAACTTATTTATATAAAGGCAACCAACACCCGTCTTATGCTTGCCGAGCTTTTTAAGAGCAGCAGCATGCTCCTGAATACCTACGGTAATGTATAGCGATAGATTCGCTTTACGGGGAGAAAAACCTATCTGAAGCCAATCAACTTCCCTGCCAGTCTTGGGGCTTTTGTATCTTTTAATACCAAAACCGATCACTGAGCTGCTCCATAATACGGGCTCTTCCCCAGTGGCTTTTTTCATCATTTCCAAAAGTACAAAACTGTCTTTTCGCTTTTGTTCATCCTTAATATTATTGATAAAATCGTCCACGCTTGCAGCGGTTGGCTTTGTTTTTATTTCAGCCAGTTTTGTTTTTTTCACTGCCATCTGATTCTAATATTTATCTGACGTTGCTTTAAAATTTACGCTCCTTTATTCAATACCAAAATTCCCCCTTTAAGAAATCGAGGTTAGTGTAAAATAAAAGACCACCAAAGGTACAGAATTCAGACCCTTAGCGAGCCACGGAATGCCCTGGCGGCATAGTAAGATTCCGCTCCGTTGTGATACACGAAAACGTGGCCATAGCGCCAATCAGCAAAGATGGCACCACCGAGTTTTCTAATATCAGCAGGAGTCTTTATCCAGCTCGATGTTTTCGTATCGAACTTTCCAAGTTTCTGTAATTCGCGATATTCTACTTCAGTTAAGATCTCAATCCCCATGTCAGCTGTCATCTGAATAGCGCTATTTTCTGGTTTATTTTCTTTTCTGGACTCAAGCGCTTCATGATCATAACAAACACTTCTGCGGCCTTTAGGACTTTCCGTTGAACAATCATAAAAAATGTATTCGCCCGTCTTTTTATCATGACCCACAACATCCGGTTCTCCGCCGGTTGTTTCCATTTCATTGAGTGACCATAGCTTTTCTTCGCTAGCCGCCGGATCCAGCCTCGCTTCTACATCAGCCCATGTAAGGCCTTTATGGCGGTTCATGTTTTTCTCGAAACGGGCTCTTAATGATAAGATTAGTTCTTCACGTTGGTCAGATGACAACTTCTTTTTATTGCTTTTCATACTTCTAAATTATCTCCGTTGAATAGGTGTGTCAAGCGTATAATTTCCTAGATGTATAGCTCACTAGTCCATATTTTAGGCTCACTATTTCGTTTTGCACCGTTAATCATCTAAACCCTTTCCTTTAAGAATTTGCTTTCTGTACTTTTCAACCCTCGACTCCCTGGTTTTCGATTGTTTAGCAGCAGAAAAATATAGAATATATCCTCTTTGCCGTCCTGGTGTTAGTGAATTAAAAGCACTTTTAAAGGCAAACGTTTTATCTAATGCACTTTGAAATTCTTCAGGAATCGTATATTCCGAAGTCTTCTTAACTGGCACTTTCAACCCGGCTTTTTCCACTTCAATGGCTTCATAAATATAGGCTTTCAGGATGGGTTTCATATTCACTATTTCCCGAATATTGGTGAACCGGATCTGGCGCGCGCCCTGCACATTCTCCGTTTGTTGTATTAGAATACCGACGGCATCCTTTAACAAGGCACCTTTGAAAAACAAAAGCGCACAGTATTCTTTAAACATATGTATTAAGACTATGTTTCTTTTTTCAAACGCGTAGCAAGG
>JAYSOP010000041.1:0-8402 GCA_043722905.1 Chryseolinea sp. | reverse complement strand
AAAATCAGCACTGAAGGCCATTTAAGCCCTATTTTGAGCATTTTTATCTTCAAAAGCGGATGCTCTCGTGAATAATCTTTTTACAGGCAAAGTAACCTTAGCAAATTATTTCTTTCACCCATTTACGGTATATATAGCTCGTCAGAATAGAACATCCTCTCTAAAATTCTACCATCAGCTTTTACTCTTTATGGTTTCAAATTACCTTTGAGCTATGGATCGACGCAGGTGTTTGCAATTTATAAGCGGTGTTGGCATTTGGTCGATGGCACCGGATATAAATTTAATGACTCAGAATATTTTATCGAGAGCAATTCCGTCAACAGGGGAAGTAGTACCTGCGATTGGCCTTGGCACATGGCAAACGTTTAATGTTTCGGCGGAGGACGAAAAAAAACCGCTTGAAGATGTTTTGAAGATACTGATCGATAAGGGAGGCACCGTTATTGACAGTTCACCAATGTATGGAAAATCTGAGCAGGTGGTAGGTGATCTTTCGACTTCCTTAAAATTAAATCAAAAACTCTTCATTGCTACGAAGGTCTGGACGAACGGAAAAGACAATGGAATCAACCAGATGAATGAATCTTTTCGCTTACTGAGAAGAGATAAAATTGATCTGATGCAAATTCATAACCTAACAGACTGGGAAACTCACCTTAAAACCCTGAAGGTCTTGAAAGATGAAGGCAAGATCAGGTACATCGGCCTTACCCACTACCTGGATAGTGTTCATGAAAAGCTCGCCGGCATAATAGCGAAAGAAAAAGTTGACTTCATCCAGGTCAATTACAATCTGCTCAACCGACATGCCGAAGAAAAATTACTACCAACCGCAAGGGATAATGGCGTAGCGGTTTTGGTCAACCGTCCTTTTGAAGAGGGGACACTATTTCAGAAGACGAGAGGAAAAAAAATTCCAGAATGGGCCAAAGATTTTGATTGTGAAAGCTGGGGACAGTTTTTTCTAAAGTTTATTTTGTCAAACCCCGCGGTTACGTGCGTCATTCCCGGGACGAACAAGCCCCACCATATGCTCGATAATATCGGCGCTGGTTGGGGAAGACTGCCGAATCAAAAACAAAAAGAAAATATGGTGAAATTTATCAGCACCTGAACTGCCTTTCAAACTTTACTCCGCTGAACCGGCTTTAGACAGCGCCATTTTGCCCTTTAAGTTGCCCACTATACGTTCTGCATAGCTTAAAACACTTAAAAAAATTTGGCGAATGAAGGAATTTGAAAAAGCTTATCGAGGATATGTGCAGAACAACGGCCTATTCTGAGGGTCGTCAAACTAAAATATTAACGCGTAGTGCTACGGGTTTTATTTGTATAAGTATTCAAAATAAAATGATGCCAGCACATACAAGCCACTTCCTTCAAATGTCTGTAGATCAAATTACCCATCATTTTAACAACAGAAACAATTTACTCACGCTTATGAAAACCAGCTTAACGATTATGAAAAGAATATTGTTCGCAGCTTTTGCTCTTGTTGCCTTTTCTCAATGCACTGAAGAAGAAATCGTGCCCACCCAAATCACTGCGGCCCCTGTTGAAGAGGCTGCTTCTTCTGCGGAAGCTGTTGCCGGTAGTTTTACCATCACCGGTATTTTTACGAAATATGAATCCGTAGCTGACTGCAAGACCTGTACATTTTTTGTCCCTGCGGATCTAACCGAGATCGATGGGAAAGAATTGAATTTAACCGCCGGTTCGGTGATTTGTCTGGATAAGGCCATTAAATATGGTGACCTTACGTTCAACAATCTGGAGGGTACGGAACAAAATCCGATCACTATAGGAGCTACCATCCGCAAGTAAGACTCTCGCAATTTTATATCCAAGCATTAGTACGATGAATGTAACCTTTAAGGCAGTGCCTTCAATAATACGCGCGTTTACTTTTTTCACTGTTCTTTTTTTCGTTCAATGTTCTGAGGAGCAACTTTTACTCACCTCAAACTCGACATTGACTACTTCAACAACTGCTGGAACAACAACTCTAACTACGGATGATGCGTGTGGATGTACGTATACCGTACCTGCCAATACCTATCGTGTCGACGGTATCGCTTTGGGAATCAAGCCTGGTGCGGTGATTTGTCTAAAGGCCAGTCTATCTTATCTTAATATCGTTTTTAGTAATCTAAGAGGAACGGCTTCCTCCCCTATTACAATCAAGAATTGTGGCGGGACTGCCACCTTAAAAGCAACGGGAAGAACCTTTGGATTAAAATCACAGTACAGTTCTTTCTTAAGAATTACCGGAGGCAATGCCGTTGGTGTATATGGGATAAAAGTCATCGGAGGCCACCAATCAATTCATCTGGGAGATTTAAGCAGTGATGTAGAAATCGATCACGTGGACGTAGGATATTCGGGATTCGCTGGAATCATGGCAAAAACTGACCCCACCTGTGACACTGCTACTCACCGTGGAAATTTTGTTATGCGGAACGTTATCTTGCATCACAACTATGTGCACGACACGGCAGGAGAAGGCATTTATGTGGGACATACCTTTTTTGTGAAGGGGGCCAATACGAATTGCGGAGTTCGGTTACCTCATGTCGTCGAAGGCGTTAAAATCTACAATAATCTCATAAAAAATTCTGGTTGGGAATCTATACAGATTGGCTCTACGCCGACGGGTGCTGAAGTTTACAATAACCGGATCGAAAATTACGGAGCCAAGGATTCAAAATACCAGAACAATGGGGTTCAATTTGGAGAGGGAGCACCCGGAAAGTTCTATGGCAATTATATCAAAGGCGGAAAAGGAATTGGTCTGATGATCCTTGGTAATGCAGATGTTTTGGTACACAACAACGTCATTCTTAATACGGGAAGTCATGGGATTTTCTGCGATGAACGAACAGCGGTTGGTCCAGGTTTTACTTTCCTGAATAATACTATTGTAAATCCAGGCGGAGACGGAATCAGAATTTATGCGGAGACGGTACCGATGAACATCGTTTACAATAATATTATTGTAAACCCGAAAAGTTACTCCACCTATGTGTATCCGCGAACGGGAAATGATGCTTACGTGTATCTGCTGGCAAAAACAGTACCAGTGAAAATACTCAATAACACATTTACCAGAGATGTAAACGCGCCAAAATTTGTAAGCCCTTCTACCTATAATTATAAGTTGGGAAGCGCTTCTCCTCTTATTAACAAAGGGACCAGTATCGCGCTGTATAATATTCTTCTCGACCACGCGCTAACAGCCCGGCTTAAAGGCGTCCAATATGATATGGGTGCCTATGAATACTAGAATCATTCTCGTTATTATAATTCATAAAAAAACCCGCTGATGCAGCGGGTTTTTTTATTTTCATTTCCTGGCTTTTCCGCTTAGGAGGATATCACTCGTTGGTTCCTGACAAACTTCGTGACCACACGCAATCAATCTCTCCATTATTAACCTCAGTATACCTTAGCTGGTACTTTCTTGGAAAATTTATTACACGAACAAGCGGCAGTAAGATTTAATAGAATTTAACTGCCGCTTATTAATTTATTTGTGGATCATATCGTGGGTTAAGAAAGATGGATACTGATAACCCTCTGCAATTGACGGTTTTTAAATCAAACAAAAATCTAAATGATAATTCCACCCCCCTTCGTTCTGTGTAAAAAAGTAATTCTCATTCTTGTTTTTCTGGTTGTCCTAAGTTGTTCCGAAGAGCAATGGCTCCTTGAAACTACTACGAATGCCGGCAATACGCTCAATACCAGTATGGTTAGGTCATCCGAAATAGTGGATTGCTCTGCCTGCACCTATGTTGTTTCTGCAGGGCAAAGTTATATTAATGGTTTAACGCTCGGGCTTCAACCCGGGAGTGTAATTGGACTGGATGCGAATGTAAGTTACGGAGGTCTCCTATTCGCCAATATCGTCGGCACGCACGAAAACCCGATCATAATAAGAAATTGCGGTGGCACTGCCCGTGTAAACGGTACAGGTAAATTCTTTGCCATGAGAGCGATTAATAGTAAACACTTCAGAATCACTGGAGGGAATGTACCCAGATCATATGGAATCAATATTTCCGGAGCCACCATGGGGTTAGCGTTAGATAATTTAAGCACAAACTTTGAATTGGATCACATTGAAATCCAGAACTCCGGATTTGCGGGTATTATGGCCAAAACAGATCCTTCCTGTGATGATGCGACCATACGCGGAAGTTTTATTATGAAGAAGGTCGATATACACAACAATTATATTCATGATACGGGAGGTGAAGGTATCTACGCCGGAAATTCGTTTTACATGGGTATGAATACAAATTGTGGAGTACGACTACCCCATGAAATTCATTACATAAGAATATTCGATAATATTATTAAGAATACTGGCTGGGAAGCCATACAGTTAGGATGCGCAACAAAAGGCGCAAGCATTCATGCCAATACTGTTGAAAATTATGGTCTTGCCAATAAGTTATATCAGAACAATGGTATTCAGATAGGTGCGGGCACGGGAGGAGTGTGCCATAATAACCTAATAAAAAGCGGAACGGGCAATGGCTTAATCGTTATGGGCTTAGGGGACAACATTATTTATAATAATGTAATCGACAACGCAGGTGGATTTGGTATTTTCTGCGACGAGCGAGGAGATAATCCCGGGTCAGGATTTAAATTCCTGAACAACACTATCCTCAATCCCAAATTAGATGGAATCAGGATCTACGCCGAATTGGTGGCGATGAATGTTATTGTTAACAATATTATTATTAATCCTGGGAGTTATTTATCCTATACAGACCCAAGAACCCCGGAAGATGCTTTTATATATAAGCTAAGTGATGATGTTAAAATTGATATGGCTAACAATTACTTTGCTACACACAATGATTCATTGAAAATGAATTCCAATTATAAAGTAGATGTAACAAGCTCGCCGATCATTGATAAGGGCGCTGATATTTCCGCGTATTATAGTTTCAAGACAGATTTTTACTATAAACCCCGCCTGAGGGGGGCTGCCTTTGATATCGGTGCGGTAGAACAATATTGAAATAAAACGAAAGTAACTATCCCGCCTTTCAGCGGGATTTTTTTATCCTCCGTTTTGCGCCACTCTTGCCCGTCGTTATTTTATGAGGTGCTTTATGAAGGCGAATTATAGAAAATTGGGCATTCCATTGCCCCAACCGGGTGTGAATCGATCGCGCTTCTGCCGGTTAAAAGTTGAAAGTTGCCATTAACCGTTTACCTGTGTTAAATGTTCAGCAAAATTTTCCGTTTTCTGGTTAAGTACCGGCAATTCTTACATAACTGATCAAAGTCAAAACTCATGGTTTCAATAACCGGCTATTAGGTCGTGCTTTGTAATCGATAATGCAGATATCTTTTGGGGTTACACTCATTGCCGCAGAGTCTTGAAAGTTTATCGCACGATAACAATTTACCTAACCTGAATACAGAATACCAAGTTCCTGGCAAGTCTGTATTTCACAAACCATGAATGGATGAGAATAAATTGTGAGTTATTTTTTAAAGCACTGCGAAAGCTAACGCTGGCTATTGCCACTTTTTGCGTTTTAATTCAATGTTCAGAAGATTTGCAGATCTCACCGAAGGTTGCAAGAGAAACCGAAAACCCTGATCGATTCCCTGAAACAATTTCAACGGAAGTTTCAGCCTGCAAAGACTGCACTTTTGTCGTCCCCGCCGATTCCACCGTGATTGACGGAAAAGTACTTTTTTTACCTCCTGGAAGCACTATTTGTTTAAGCAATATGATCCAGTACGGGACCCTTGAATTCCGGAACATCGTTGGCACTGAAGAAAGACCGATAGTCATAAAAAATTGCGGAGGTACGGCCAACATCAGAGCAACATCCAAATGGTATGCGCTCAAAACTTCTAAATGCAAATATTTCAGAATTACGGGAGGATCCCTGCCTGGGGACTACGGAATAAATATTCAAGGAGGTGTAATGGGAATGACCTTGGAATTTCTCAGCACCAATTTTGAAGTTGATCACGTAGAAGTTTCCAATGTGGATTTTGCAGGCATTATGGCGAAAACTGATCCCTCATGTAACGACTCAACCATTCGGGGTAATTTTACCATGTACAATGTTTCGCTGCACCACAATTATGTACACGAGACGGGGGGAGAAGGATTTTACGTGGGCAATTCCTTTTACGACGGAATGCAAAGGCCTTGTGGAACAAGATTACCGCATGAAATTAAGGGCCTGAAAATATTTGACAATACTATTAAAAACTCAGGATGGGAAGCCATACAGGTAGGGTGTGCGAGAGAAGGCACAGAAATCTATAACAATTCAATCGAAAATTACGGCGTTGCAAATAAACTATATCAGAACAACGGAATCCAGATCGGATCCGGAACAGGAGGATTGTTGTATAATAACTTTATCAAAAAAGGTTTCGGTAACGGTATGATCATTATGGGGACAGGAGATAATGTCATTTACAATAATATCATCGTGGATGCTGGCGATAATGGTATATTCTGTGATGAACGATTTACTCCGGGAGAAGGATTTAAATTTATAAACAATACTATCCTTAACCCCCGTCTGGATGGCATCCGTTTATATGCGGAAAAGGTGCCCATGAATACCATCGTCAATAACATCATTTCGAACCCTGGCACTTACGGAACGTATCCCGCTCCCCGCGGAACGCAGGATTCTTTTGTATACCTCGAAACTTCTGCTGTCAAGGTTGATATGTCAAACAACCTCTTCGTTACTGCCGTGGAAACCGTTAAGTTTTTAGATCCCTTGCTTGATAATTACAGACTAACCCTCGGGTCACCGGCTGTAAACCTTGGAAAAGATATATCACCTCTTAAAATATCTCATGATTTTTATCAGTCGAGCAGATTAAATGGCGACGCCTACGACATTGGAGCAAGCGAATATTAGTCCGGGGAAACCAATCAAGTATTATCCACCCTATTTTATTATTCTTAATTACAAAACCGAGCGACGACTATCGACCGATGTTAACTACGGATGATGGTGTATTATTGAGATTTACACTAGCAAAAAACTCCGATCTTTTTTATGAATTGCACAAAGCCTTTCGGCTAATAGCCCCTACGTGACACAAAATTACTCACGCCAAGGAGTCTTTTGGCTACCACGAAAATATCTTCTATAAATGAGTTTCCATTATTATTCCCGCCAAGGCTCTTCATGGCGGAGAAAAGTCAAATTACGCGAGGAAAATTGATTGGTACCCGGTCTCAGTGAGGGCCCGATATAATCCGACCACACTTCCGGTAAAATTGTGAAAGTTTTGAAAGACGACATTCAATTTTTATCGCCGCTTAGTCATCATCTTCATACGGGGTACAGTTTTTTTACAAGGGTTTAAAATGTTCGTATGAAATATATGTTGGCCTCGTGGGAGAACAAAAAGAAATCCCAGCAATTATTGCTTGAAAGTTCACCGGCATTAAGCACCAGAAAAATAAGGGGATACGGTACTGGGGTTACTTTTTCTGCCCAACTCAGCCCATGGAGGCATTCCAGCTCAACGCCTTTGATTAAGCTGCGGTTTTGTGAACCCACAGTATCTTAAGTTTAAAAATTAAAGACAGGATCCATTGGAGCGTCGTGACCGGCCGTTGCCTCCCAGGGTTGTTAATTTCCTTGCTTCATTATTTGCGGCAGATTCTCCCATTCCTTGACAAAAACGAGAAAAGTTACTTCACGCAATTGTCCCACCGCCAACTATTTGTGTTGGCCTAAGTTTTACCCCCTGCATATTTTACTTTAACCCTTTAGACCGTGGTTGTTGTCGGCCAACGAGTTTAAAAATTCTGCCAAAACCATACCGGCAGGATGCGCCTGAATAATTTTTATCGCAGATGTCCTCGTGCTAGGATGACGTCAATACAACCTTCGAAAAACCCGGAATGGCTTTTTCAAATTCACTAAAAACCAACCTGACCAGGTCGCATCCCTTCAATACATGAACCCGGAATATCGGTATAGCTATACGCACATGTTTTGAGTAAGCCCTGATGCACGTAATATACCGGTTGACATATTTACATCACCTTAACAGGCAAGAACAGCGGGCAAAGCCAGTAAAAAAATAAAAACCCATGGAAGATGGGTTTTTATTTAAACTAACACACAAATTGATCTAGCAACCAAAAATATTTACATGATCCCAATGATTATTCTGCAGTGGCAATCAGGGATCCAGCGGTGGAGTTATCAAAGGATATTGAAGCGCTGCTGGATGATACTGTAACCTGCGCATTATCATAATCGGATGCACCATCATTATCTTTCACCGTTAATTTATAGTAATAAGTCCCCTCCTTCAGGCCGCTCACTGTCGCTGTTGCAGAAGTAGAATAACTGATGGTAGAAGCTGGTCCTCCA
>JAYSOP010000040.1:0-3549 GCA_043722905.1 Chryseolinea sp. | reverse complement strand
TCACAGGGGAATTTTCTTTTTTATTGTGCGACTGATGTTGGCGATATGAATTTCGTGACGTGCTTTCCGATTGTGCGCTAAAGGTCACGGAGAGTCTTGAGTAAATTACCTATATCGGGCTTGAGCCATAAGGGTGGAAGCTGAAGGTGCGCGGAAAACTTTACGAAAGTTTAAGATTTTCGTAAAGTTGCGGGGAGGATTGTGTGGGGGCCTGCACATGGCACTATCCGACAGTCGGAATCACCTCACGCTTCTTATCCTGTGCAACTGATCGTACCTTCCGCAGCCTCCACGAGACGTGAGACACTGCGGGGACGACCAAAAACCTGACTTGATCTTACAATTATGGAATCACAGTCCATAATTGTAAGATTTGACTGCTGTGATGTGTGAGATCGCTAAAAAAACCCTTATTTCCGGGAGGAATCAACAACCATTTTTCGGGTCATCTGTAATGTCCTACCCGCCTTAATAACATATACTCCCTGTGGCAGGTCGGTCGGGAAAAAGATTTCTTCTTTGAAGTTACCAGGTCCATTTTCATACAGGATGAAATCCATTACCCTCTGTCCTTGTTGATTGTAAATGCTTACAGGGACAGACTGAATACCTTTTAATCCTTTTAATTCAAGCGTGATTTGTCTGCCGTTAGAGGGGTTGGGATAAGCTCTTAAAGTAACGGTAGCGGGCCCCTTATAATCTATCATTACCGGATCAGAGAAAGTAAACTTACCATCATAGTCTGTTTGTTTTAAACGGTAATAAGATTTTCCCAGGAAAGGAGAATCATCCGCGAACGTATAGGAATGTTGCTCCTGACTATCGCCCTGACCATCCAGCGTTCCTATTTCATAGAAAGTTTCAAAGTCGATTGTTTTTTGAACTGTAAAAAAGCGATTGTTTTTTTCCTGCACCGTTTTCCAGGTGGAGATCACTTCATCGCCCTGGATCTCTGCATGGAAATAGGCGAGCAATATGGGCAACGGTGAAGCGGCGGCGTTTGTTGAAGCTATATGAAAATTATTATTTAGCTGAGCAAAGGTAAGACCTGTTCTGTTTGCCCGAACGTCGGTAGTTAACCCAGCAGTGGCTATTGCAGTACCGATACCTAGAGCATCCCCGAATCGTGTAAGTCTGATTTCGTTAAGGTTTCCGATGGTATATCCGGTCCCACCAGCGCTCAAATCAAATGTGCCCGCTATCATTCCTGCGCTTTTTGCGACCGTCCAGAAGGAATCGTGCCTTCGGACGATATTTACGAGTGCAGGGCCAGGAATTCCATTATCCGTAAAAGCAACGATCGTTACCCATAGAAAATAGGAGTGAGAAATGGTAATCGTTCCGTTGCTGCCTGCGATGTTGCTTTTAGCTATAATAAAAGGTCTGAAATTGACACCGTTATCTCCGAGTGGAAAAAATGCATCTGCCGAGGTAATCAAAATAGCTGTAGTTGGAAATGTTCGGATAAGATTTCCACCATACATCCATCCTGCCGTTGAAGCAAATGTATGTGTTAATCCTGCTGTGGTAGGTGTTATCGTAAAGGCATTGCCATTTAAATTGACATTGCCATCCAACATCGTCAAATTTGTGGAAATAGTGACCGGATTATTAAGCGTTATTTGAGGGGTGGTAGCAAATGAGTTGTTGATGGTCAGGCTTGCAAAAGTTTCTCCGCCCACGGCAGCAATGGTTTGAGCTATGGTCCCTGTCAGTGTGACCCTGAATCCGCCAGGTGCAAACGTGGCTGTTCCACTTCTTGTCCAGTTACCACGCACCGAAAAGTTTGCAAGTGCAGTTTTTGCTCCACTTCCGGAGAGTGTAAGATTGGAATACGAGTCCTGCGGGGTTATGATGCTTTGGGCAACACCACTGTAATTAAAGGTATTCGAATTATTGCTGGCAAAGAGGCGTACGTTGGTGATAGTCGTTCCGCTAAAATTCCAGGTTCCTCCACTTAAATTATTAAAGGCACTTCCCGCGTCAACGCCAGTAAAATTTCCAGTTTGATTGATGGTTCCCGAGTTATTGACTGTGAGGTTTCCATTTCCGAGGGTCATACCGACCAAATTGAATGTTCCGGTATTGGTAATCACATAACCATCAGTTCCGTTAATGTCCAGACTAATGGGGTTGGTGGTAAGGGTTAATGTGCCACTGTTTGTAATTGTAGAATTGGAGCTTGAATTAAAATCGAGCAACCCAATGTTTAACGTTCCGGCTACCGTAATAGCATAGGTGTAGTTTTGGAAAATTATAGAAGATCCTGTGGTGGCCAGCTGAGTTAAGGTACCCCCGTTTTGCACATCTAGCGCTCCGCCCCGTTCAATGGTCAGCGCAAGCGTATTGGCCGTCCAGCGCAGCGTACCCGTACTTTGAATTTCAACCCCTGCTGCGTTAGCGGAAGCGGTAAAATTGACCGTCCTATTATTTCCAATGATAGCGCGGCTGGTAGCGTTTGGCGTACATCCGCAGGCTGCACCGAAGAAACCCACCGTGGACCAGGTAGTCCCAAGGTTCCAATCGGTGCTGGCGATCGAATACAATGTCGAGATATCGGTTACTGTGATATCATCAAATCCCATGATGCCAGCCGCTGAATTATCCATGCCCCGGATAACTATCTGAAGGATTGTTCCAGAAACTACCGCGCTGGAGGCCGTGAAAACAGCAACCCCGGCAGTTCCGGTTGCCTGACCAAACAGGATTTCCGGTCCTCCGTCAATTTTGTAGTAAGCGCGGACATAATCTGCCGCGGTGGCATCCTGGCCACCCAAAATACCTTCGAGGGCCACTTCACCTAAGGCAGAAATATTCATAACGTTGGACTGCCATACCCCTTCATTTACTGTTTGATTTATTCTTAAGACTCCTCCATAGGGAGCCCCGACGTCAAACCTTGAAAAGCTTGCAGCTCCTCCGGTTGGCAGTGTGGTGGTCCAGGGACCCCCAATAGTGCCGGCAGCCGTACCGCTGGTCGCTCCGTTCAACTCCGCAGTGAAATTTTCAAACCAAACCTGGCTGGCGGCTGTAAAGGGTAAAAAAAACAGCCCTAGAAAGGCTAGTATTTTCATTTCACACGGGGTTCTTAACTAGAAAATTAATCAAATTAATGATCATTTCCTAATCGCGAAATGCTGCAAAATTGATTGAGAATCGTGGAAATCAGGTCTTTAACAGAGATTAATGCTTTACCACGATGCGGGCAGTCTGCTCAAAATCTTTTGAAACATACCTGAGCATATAAATACCAGCGCGAAGCTTCCCTTCCATGGAGATTTGATTTTGAGAAGTGCTGGCGTGTTCATTAAAAATCTCCACACCCAACTGATTCAGGATCACAATCCGGTCAGATTCAGAGGGACTGAAATTGGTTCGGAAAGAAATAACTTCTCCGGTCGAGGGATTGGGAAATACGGCCAGCTTTTTTGATCCATTTAATTTCACGGCTTTTACGCCAGAGTATTCAAAAGAATTATCGAGGTCTAGGGCTTTCAGCCTGTAATAATTAAAGCCTAGCAAGGGAGCTTCGTCTTCGAAAGCGTACTG
>JAYSOP010000039.1:0-2600 GCA_043722905.1 Chryseolinea sp. | reverse complement strand
GATACGTCTAAACGAAGACCGGAGTCAACCCCAATTGCCTATGTGGACCATTGTCCCGAGTGCAATTCCAGGCTCTACAGGGTCGAGGGGGAAGCAGCGCACTATTGTCCAAATGTAAGCGGGTGCCCTCCTCAGATCAAGGGACGAATTGAACACTTTATACAGCGCAAAGCTATGGACATAGACTCCCTCGGCGAAAGGACGATAGACCAGCTTTATCTTTTAGGGGTGGTTAAAAGCCCCGCGGATCTTTACGATTTGAAACGCGGGGATATTATGCAGTTAGATGGGTTCAAGGAGAAATCTATTCAAAATTTACTGAGCGGCATCGAAAAGTCAAAAGAAAGACCATTTGAAAACGTACTTTTTGCAATCGGCATCCGGTATGTTGGAAAAACCGTGGCAGAAAAACTTGTGCGTTATTTTAAACATATTGATACCTTAGCAAAAGCATCCAATGAAGAATTGTTGAATGCCCCTGAAGTAGGTGAAAAAATAGCGCAGAGCGTTTTTGAATTTTTCAGAAAACCAGAAAATCAAATAGAAATTCAACGGTTAAAAAAAGCCGGGCTTATATTTGAAAGTGCTGAGAAAGAACCTGAAAGAGAAAGTGACATCCTTGCCAATCAATCGTTCGTGATCTCCGGTGCATTTAAGCACTATGAGCGGGATGATATGAAAGACATGATTTTAAAAAATGGCGGCAGGGTTTTGTCGGCCGTTTCCGGAAAACTTGATTTCCTGATAGCGGGTGATAATATGGGGCCCGCTAAAAAAGAGAAAGCTGAAAAACTGGGTGTAACCATTATTTCAGAAGAGGATTTGGAGAAAATGCTGAAAAGAACGTCCCACAAATGATATGAGGTTGAAGCTTTTAAATTACAAGACCAGATCGTATTTAAGAAACAATAAAACGTTACGCTTTAATCCGTCGTACAAAAAGGCTATCTCCATCGGCGTTATTTTCAGCGTTGAAGACAAACAAAAGCATGAAGCTGTAAAGGAATTTATCAGGAAGCTGGAACATGATGGAAAGCAAGTAAAAGTAATGGCATACCTTCCCCCGGAACAGGAAAATTATGATTTTCTGTTTGACATTTTTACGAAAAGAGAAGTTTCGTTTTGGGGTAATATCACCGCCAGCAATGCGCTTCTTTTTGCCGATACCTCCTTCGATTTCTTAATTTACCTGGATGTTTCACCCAATCCGCTGATATTAAATCTCATCGCAAAAAGTTCCGCAAAATGCCGCGTTGGAAAGTTTTGGAACGATGGAGCTCCTTACTTTGAAATGATGATTGAAAGTAATGGAAGCACCAAAGCTTTTATTGACGATGTGTATAAATACACTTCCGTCATTAAATAATATTCTCCCAGCCTGGGGGCACTGCAAGTCACTATTTTAATCTAATATTGAGCTCTTTTTAATTTTGCCGGATATGAAAAAACTGTATGGTACAGGGGTAGCGCTTGTGACACCTTTTACGGAGAATTCGGACGTTGATTTCAAAAGTCTTAAAAAGCTTTTGACCTATACGGCGAAGGGTGTGGATTACTATGTTGTGATGGGAACAACCGGAGAGTCTGCAACGATAAATGCTGCAGAAAAAAAAACGGTACTTGAGTTTATTAAGAATAATAATCCAAAAAAATTACCGCTTGTTTATGGTATCGGAGGAAACGATACCAATCAAGTGTTAGATGCGCTCTCAAATACCGACCTGGATGGTGTCGATGCTATTCTATCCGTAAGCCCCTACTATAATAAGCCTTCACAGGAAGGTATTTTCCTCCATTTTAAAGCCATAGCGGATGCCAGCCCCGTACCGGTTATTTTATATAATGTCCCCGGCCGAACAGCTTCTAACGTATCTGTTGAGACAACTTTGCGCCTGGCGGGTCATTCTAATATCGTTGGCATCAAGGAGGCGTCCGGTAATATTGAGCAATGCATGAAAATTGCCAGAGAAATTCCGAAGGACTTTCTGCTTATTTCAGGCGATGATCTGCTGACTGTTGCCTTATACGCCCTGGGTGCCAAAGGTGTGATTTCAGTTTTAGCAAATGCCTTTCCCACGACATTTAGAAAAATGAAGGAGTATGCTTTTGCAGGGAATTATTCGAAAGCAAGTCAGGAAGCTTTCAAACTTTTAGACATCAATACCCTGATGTATGAAGAGGGAAATCCGGTTGGATTAAAAGGTCTATTGGAAGACATGAAGTTATGCTCGGCAAATGTGAGATTGCCCCTTGCACCTGCCTCATCTGCCCTCCGAAAAAAGATAGCTTCTCTGAATCACGCAAAAAATAGGGGATAATGTAAATTATCCCCTTTTGTTGACAAACTCAAAAATTGAAAGCAGGCTTAAGCCGCCTTGTTCTTAATATCCTGAACTTCGGAACGGATTGTCTGGGCCAGGTTTTTCAGATCCTGCATTCCTTTTCTAACACGGGTTCCTGCTGCGCTATTGCCCTTGTTATAAAACTTGTCAGCATCACCCTCCAGTGAAGCAATGAGGCTTTTGAGCTCTTCAAATTTTTGCATTTTATTAATTGTTAAGATTTAAAAATTAGTTTCGGTATGCCAAATTAATTAAAAA
>JAYSOP010000038.1:0-4182 GCA_043722905.1 Chryseolinea sp. | reverse complement strand
ACAACGCCAGCCTCAGTTTGGTGAAAAGTAGTCATGCATTTCCGGGTGGAATCGAACGGTATTTCCGCAATCCGTGGATACTTCGACTCCAGTGAGGGTTTGTCATAATTTTTCTCCAGGGCGTATTGCGCCAGGGCCACCTCGGTCGATTCGCCTACCCAGATATTATCCTTGTCTTTTGTTACATCATTATTGAGTCCAATGGCATGCAGGAGTACATCCTTCTTCTGAAAAATTTGAAGTGTTGAAGTAAAATCTTCCGCCTCAAAAATTTCCTGAACGGTCATCTTGTTCAAAGTGAGTGTTCCTGTTTTGTCGGAACAGATATAGGTTACAGAGCCGAGTGTTTCTACGGCAGGGAGCTTCCGGATAAGGGCATTATTCTTCACCAAACGTTTTGCTCCCAACGCCAGGGCAACCGTTACAAGGGCGGGAAGGGCCTCCGGAATAGCGGCAACGGCCAGGGATAGTGAAGTTAACAGCATGGTTGACCAGTGTTCACCCCGCAGCCATCCTACCAGGAAAAAGATGGCGCAAAGGAAGAGAATGATAACCGTTAATACCTTCCCAAATTTGTCCAATCTTTTTTGGAGCGGTGTTTTGGTTTCTGGTATCTGGATTAACCTGGCAATCCGACCCAATTCGGTTTGCATTCCGGTTTCCACAACGTATGCAACGCCACGACCGTTGGTAACAAATGTTCCCTTATAACCCATATTAATTCTGTCACCTAAGGAGTAGTCAGCTTCCGGCAGCGGTGTAGTAATTTTTTCAACATTCATAGATTCACCGGTTAACGATGATTCATCAACCTTTAAAGTGAAGGATTCAATAAAACGGATGTCGGCAGGAATAATGTTCCCTGCTTCCAGATATACAACATCTCCGGGAACCAATTCTGCGGCAGGTATTTCAATGGATTGATTGTCGCGTAAAACCCTTGCCTGACTTGCAGCCATATTTTCGAGTGCTTCTATCGCCTTCTCTGCACGCCATTCCTGAACCACCCCAACGACAGCATTAATAATAACAATGGAAAGAATAACAATTGTATCAGTCAGATCGCCTACAATTCCTGAAACAACCGCTGCGGCAACGAGGATCAGAATCATGAAATCTGTTAACTGTGTCAATACGATGGTCCAGATGGTTTTCCTTTTCTTAACCTCCAAAACATTCTTGCCATACTTTTGTATCCTTTGTTTTGCCTCAGCTTGCGTCAGACCAGCAGGGCTTGTCGTGTGTTGGGTCGAGATCTCGGTTACGGATTGCAGGTGGTAATTCATGCGGGTATATCAATAGTTAAAGCAGCGGAGATAGCAATCGGGCAATTCTTTCAGGTAATTGTTTATACCATGGCCTCTTTCTCCATACATCGGGTTGAATCTTTTCGGCCTCTTTCAAGTCTTCAGAGAAATTTTGGCGCAGCTGTTCGGCCAGGCCTTCGCCGTAAATAATCGCGTTCACTTCAAAATTTAAGTCGAAACTTCGGAAATCCATATTGGCCGTACCTACTACTGAAATATAGTCATCCACTACCATTGTCTTAACGTGAATAAAGCCTTTCCGATAAAGAAAGATTTCCACGCCAGCACTTAAGAGCTCATCGTAATAAGACCAGGCGGCAGCATTCACCAATTTGGAGTCAGAAATGCCAGGGGCAAGTATCTTGACGACAACCCCACCAAGGGAAGCTACTTTAAGGGCGTTGACAATACTTTCACCTGGGATAAAATAAGGCGTTGTAATGAGAATTTCTTTTTTGGCAAGGTGAATGGCTTTCAATAAGGAAAGCATGATAGTAGGCGTCGGAGAATCCGGTCCGCCGGCAGCAATCTGAACACTGACATTATTATTAAATTTATTGTAACCGTTGAAGTATAAAGGCTCAGGTTGCATTTTCTGTCCAGAACAAAAATTCCAGTCGCAAAAAAAAAGATATTGGAGGTACTGAATCCCCGGGCCGTCAATCCTTAGATGGGTATCGCGCCAGTAGATTTGCTTTTTTCCATTATTGATATACCTGTCGCTGATGTTGATGCCCCCTACGAAGGCACAATTTCCATCAACCACAATTATCTTCCGGTGATTCCGGTAGTTCAACCTGTTGGCTAAATTGATGAAACGGATTCTGTTAAAAGGAAATGCTTCCACCCCGGATCCTGTTAATTGCTGGACTAATTTATTGCGGATGGAGCGGCTACCAAAGGCATCATAAATAAAACGAAC
This sequence comes from Chryseolinea sp., assembly GCA_043722905.1. Lineage (GTDB taxonomy): Bacteria > Bacteroidota > Bacteroidia > Cytophagales > Cyclobacteriaceae > Chryseosolibacter. The sequence goes on along the minus strand of JAYSOP010000038.1, from coordinate 1,953 downwards.
TTCCACACCTTCCTTTGCCTTTCGCATCAGGATTTCTTTCAGTTGGTTTCCAATGACATCATCCTCATAAATATAATACTCAATATGAATGTGGTGTTTTGCGTTATTCAACGCCGAGAAAAGTTCGGGAAATTTTTGCTCTCCATTTACCAGTAACTTTACATCGTTGCCTGTAGTGAGGGGGCTGAGACTATCCCGCAACAATAGATGAACGAGGCTATTGCCATCCCCGATAATCTCCGTATTATTTTGAAGATTTATTTCGCTGTTTGAAATAATTTTTTTGACCAGCTCCCTTCGAAGTACATCGTCTTCGATTAGTTTTTTGCTGTAGACAACCCGCTTGCGATAGTTTATACCAAATGAAAAGTAAAATAACATTCCGGCAATCGGAATAAAAATTACGAGCAACAGGTAGGCCAGGGTTTTTGTTGTACTGGTGGTATCATACACGATCCGAAGGCACACCAATACAAGAATAATAACATAACCGATGTCAAAAAATACAATCCAGTTCATAGGGCAATATGCGGAAAATATCAATATGCCCGGATAGGTTTTTGTGTAAGTGCCGCCTATTCAAGCACCATTCGTCCTGCCGGAATATACCCATAAACACATAATAGTTAACATGGGGCTGATATCCGCCGATGGTTTTCGGTTGCGAATTGTTGCGAATGACTGATTACCGATTACTGTTTACCGATTACTTACCGTTTACTACTCGTCCGTAAGGTTATAGATCGTTTTAATGTCTTTCAGAATACTTTCGAAATCAATATGGAGATCAACGATTTTTCCAGTGTGAATATCAAAGACCCATCCATGAACCTCCGGGAAACCGTCGGCCACGTAACTCAATTGCAAGGCTGCGGTTTTAATAATATTGATACATTGCTCCTGAACATTCAGTTCAACTAACCGGTCATATCTTTTTTGATCGTTCGGAATGGCGTTTAACTCTGCTTTATGGAGTCTGTAAACATCCCGGATATTCCTTAACCAGGGATTCAGAATTCCCAAATCTTTCGGAATCAGCGCTGCTTTCACACCTCCGCAGTTATAATGACCACAGACAATAATATGTTTGACTTTCAGGTGCCTGATAGCATAGTTAATGACCGACATCACATTCAGGTCAACATTGTTTACCAGGTTCGCCACATTCCGGTGGACGAATACTTCACCAGGCCCCACCCCCATGATCTCTTCAGCAGTGACACGGCTATCGCAACAACCAATGTATAAATACTCAGGATTTTGGTCTTTGGCTAACTGCTGGAAGAAATTAACATCATCCCTGGTTTTTGCTTCAATCCATTTACGATTATTCTCAAATAGCTGTTCGTACGAGGCCATGGTATGGTGGGTTGTTTCGAGGTATTCGTTTACAATATATCCATTTTTTAACACGCGCCTATTGGCAACCTCCCAAAACAAAGACCAAAACTCATACGAACATCCACCCCCTTTCTCACCAGGACTTCATTCGCGGGGCCAATTAAACTGTTTTAATAAGCTGAATTTCACCCAATAGTTTTACTTCTTCACTTACCAGCACACCGCCGGTTTCCAATGTCGCATTCCACTTAAGATTGTAATCAGTTCGATTGATTTTCCCACTGATGGTGAACCCGGCTTTCTCATTTCCCCAGGGATCTTTACCAATACCACCGAACTCAACCGCAAGTTTAACAGGCTTGGTAATTTCCTTAATAGTGAGGTCGCCAGATAGAATATAATTCTCCTCATCTTTCTTTTCAAATTTTGTAGAGACAAATTTCAAATGAGCGAAATTGCCCGCGTCAAAGAAATCACCTGATTTTAAATGATTGTCCCGGTCACCGTTTCCTGTGGAGATAGAATTGATGTCAGCCGTAAAAGTTATCGCCGCCGTGATAAAATCATGTCCTTCGGTCTCAGCTTGCACATCAAATTTTCCGAAAGACCCGG
>JAYSOP010000037.1:0-5540 GCA_043722905.1 Chryseolinea sp. | reverse complement strand
GCGGTTTTGCCTTTAATACAGCTCAATGGCATAAAGTATGCGGTTTAAACTGAATTTATATCTTGGGTAGTTTTTCACCAATAATGAAGGCATCATTCTACCAATGGATTCGATTCGCCTGGCTTATCGTCGCAAAACGCAGGCTCCCTGCGTCAGCTTATGATTATGAGCAGGCACGAACCGACGCTTTAAAAGGTTTCAATCAATTTTGTCCGAAACCGTTTAAGACTCCTGCGAAAAGCATTCAATATGAAAGGGCAATCATTCTTTATGGAAAATTATTGATGGGGCAGGCAGCCTTCCTCAAAAATTCATTAACAAGGAAGGCCGGTCATTTACTTGTTCCGGACCTGAACCTTGCCTACATACGCAATCCGAAAGCCGCCAGTACATCCATTGCTTTTGCTATGCTGAAGGCGATTTATCCTGAATTAGAAAAATTGGAACCTTCGGCTGAACAGATTAATTTTCTCGCGGATGTTAACCTTCATAAGGGTCTGGTGAAAGGTGGAATTCCAGTCCAGTATTTTATTGTAGTGAGAAATCCTTTTGAAAGACTGGTTTCCGTTTACCGGGATTTTTTTGAGACGTCTTCAGGTCATTTTATTTATGATGATTATCTTTTCGGCATCCTGAAAAAAGACCTTGGATTTCCTGAATTTGTTAACAGAATTTTTCAGATTCCTGATATATTAAAAGACCAACACCTCAAACCGCAACATACTTTCCTGCCATTTTATGAGAAAAGAAATCAGAACATTAAAATTTTCAAACTGGAAAATCATCAGGAGATTGACGCTTTCTTCCTACACTACAAACTAACGTTACCAGACATCAATAAAAATCCGTTACAGGTTGACTATCGTAAATATTACGATTCAACAACACTGGAGAAGGCGTATCAAATGTATGCAAAGGATGTTCACCTTTTTGGATACGAGGAGCTTTATGAGAATCTAAAAAACCATTTAAAAAAATAGAATGATTTACTTTTTTACGATCCTGTGAAGCGACACCTCTTCCCCCTTAATAACTTTCAGAATATAAATACCTCGGCCAAGTTCGCTGCCAAGTTCATAACCGGAATTGGTCATGCTGATAGCTTCGTGTAAGACATCGCCTTGTAGATTCGTAATGATAAATTTTACGTTTTCTTGTTTTTCGGTTTCAATACTTGCCACAAACGAGCTTACAAATGGGTTAGGAAATAAACCCACCTTTTGAGAGAAGTTGCTTAACGAAATTGCCTTTATCGTATTCGGTCGCCGAAAAGAGTCGTCCATTATTAGGAGGTTTCCATCCGGGTTTCCGCCAGAATTTTCTGTAAAGTCAAAAAGTTTTGAATAGGCATAACCATTGCTTTTGATTTTAAAGATTACACCCATATCACGATTACCGCCCTGAGCAGTCATTGCATAAAGCATATTTTTGTCATCCATCGTGGGTGTTCCCCGTGGATGAGCCCCATTGTTCCCGTCAAAGTCCACTAATTTTCTAAACAAAGATCCATCAGTCTTTACAGTAAACATCACACCCTTATCTGCATTTCCGCCTTCGCTGGTCATGCCATATAATACTTCGCCATCGTGAAGCAGGTCTCCCATGGGATGTCTTCCATTGAGTCCGCTGAATTCATAGAAAATCGTAAAGCCATTTCCGTCGGGAAGAATTTTGAATAACGTGCCGTGGTTAGTGGGGCCGCCAAGCGCTGTAGTACCGTATAAATATCCGTCGTCGCCCATGGTTAAACTTCCATTTGGATTACCTCCGGAAATAGCGGGGTCAAAATGATGCAGTACCTCAAATTGTTTTCCATTCAGGCTTAGCCGAAAAATCGTTCCTGCATTATTCTTTCCGCCGTATGGAGCAACCCCATACAGAAAGCCATCATTTATTTCCAGCAATCGCGTATGCGGATTTAGACCCTGGGTCGGTTTTGAAAATTTGAACAGCAGATTTTCCAATGGATAGGTTGCCATACTATCTGGATTCAATCTCCAGACTCCCCCGCGGAAAAGATTCGTCCAGTCGTCTACAACGTAGAGACTATTGTTTGAGGCCAGCATTAGACTTCCTGCGTGAACGCCCAGCGTATACCGTAACTCAAACCTTCCCTCGGGAGAAATGTAAAAAACCTCTCCGTTCGCGCAGGTTCCGTTTCTCTCACATTCAGACATCCCATAAAAACCACCATCCGGGGCCGGGGTTAGTGCTCCCCTTAAGTAAGCCGTTGGATAGTCACTTGCCTCCTGGTAATCATGATGCTTAGTGAATGTAGCGCTGTCAGTGCTAAAACTAAAAACGGTACCTGAATTATTCTGCCCGCCGGCTGTCGATAGACCCCATAATCTTTTGGCATTTATCTTTGCCCGTGTGGTAAAGGAGGTAACCGGGCCATAGGTTGTTGAGATATCACTGATAGCCCTGGCATAGTAGGTTGTGGAGTGATCAAGATTTCTAAAAATAAAATCCGTTCCCACACCTGAGAGCTGAAAGGATGCACCGGAAAAATTCTTTTTCGTGTTTAGTTCAATGCTATAGTGTTTTGCATCCCGAAGGGGGCTCACTACCACTTTAATGACCATCGGATTTAACTCGGTGGCGCCCGATGGTTCCAAAATTACGGGGAATTGTTCCTGAATGGTTGTGAATCGGGAAACTTTCCTGTATTCGTTTGAAACATCGGTTTTTACTCTGGCGTAATAGGTGGTAGCGTAGTCTAAGCCGGAGAAACTCAGCGTTCTTTGGTTGTCTTGAATACTTGACTGAATGATTGATCGGCCGGTAAAATCTGGAGATGTATTGATTTCAATGGTGTAGCTGGACGCTCCGGAAACCAGATTAGCGGTAATTTTCAGAAAAGGCGCTGATACATTGGAAGCATTGTTGGCTGGTTTCGCAACAGAGTACGTCCTGAAATTACCGGGTTCTGAAAATGAACCAAAAGGAAATTTGGCGGCTGAGATTTCTGTAGATACAACGATCAGCCAAAATGCACAAAGCGGGTATAGGTTTCTTTTCATAAGCTTCAGGTTAGATTGTAAAATGAATTACAAACACCCACTACTAAAATTTGAAGCCAATCAGATTTCATTATCCCTTGAATAGTCGGAACAGCGACTGTATACCTGAACCGAAAGCTTCTGGCATTATTATGAAATTCAGTAAAGTTATGATACGCATTTCACCTGCGTTAATGGCATTTTAACTGGGCAAAATGCTACTTCATCGATACTTAAAAATGTGGAAACTATTCCCGATAACGTTTGCGCTGAAGGCTGCTAGCGACGTAACAAAGTGAACGAAAGCGATGGCTTTAATTGACGCTTCAAATTAGCGACAATAATTCTTAAACTCATGGGAGGCACTCGCAGGATTTTATTTACAGATGCAACATTAACCAGTAGGTACACCGTTGGTTCTTCAAGGCCTGCGTTTTCAATTGCCATATTGCCGGTTATAACCCGTTTTTCCGATGCTTTAAAATCCCATGGTGAAGTAAGAACAACCCACGCCTCCATTCCAACTTTTTCCTTGCCGTGCACGCTATTAGTGTTCATACTTGAGCACCGGGTTGTTCATTTCTGGGCAGTTTATTAGTGGCAAGGACGGTTTTGAAAACTTCGCCTAACTGTTTCAAAAATTTAAAATGCTGTCTATCAGTAGTTTAGAGTCAAAGTTTTTCTTTTCTACCGGGTACTGGGCCATACATAGTACTTTTCCGTATATAGTGTTAGAACGACCTAAAACGGTGAAGTATGAATCTTGAAAACACGCAGGTACAAATGAGAAAGGGTATTTTAGAGTACTGCATTCTGCATATTATTTCGCGCGGTGAAGTTTATGCGTCTGATATGCTGGACGAGTTAACCGCCGCCAAATTGATTGTTGTAGAAGGCACGCTTTATCCCTTGCTGACACGCCTGAAAAATGCCGGGTTACTGGAATATAAATGGATAGAATCAAAATCCGGACCTCCCCGAAAATATTACAAGCTCACTGATAAGGGGTCGAAATTTCTGGAGAAGCTCTCAGGAACCTGGGATGATTTAGTCCACTCTACACAAATGGTCACATTAAAATCAAACGCATAATAATAAGAGTCACACCGATATGAAAAAGAATATCAGCATCAACATCAGCGGCATTATCTTTCACATTGAGGAAGACGGGTATGAAACACTCAAAAAATACCTTGATTCCATAAACCGGTATTTTTCAACTTTTGAAGACAGCAGTGAGATCCTGGCGGACATTGAGAGCCGCATTGCGGAGATTTTTCTATCCAAGTTGAAGGAAGAGAAGCAGGTCATTACGGCCGAAGACGTCAGCACACTGATGGCAACTATGGGTAGCGTGAGCGACTTTAAAGCGGTAGAGGATATTGAAGAGAAGGCCACAGCATTGACACCGGGGGCAACCGAAGCCGAGACTCCGTTTGAAAAGGCAGTTCCCCCTGGCACGAATTACACCTACACGCCACCGAGGCACCTGATGCGCGATCAAAAGCGAAAAATATTAGGGGGAGTATGTGCAGGCCTGGGCAATTATTTTAAAATCGATCCCCTTTGGGTCCGGTTGATTTTTGCTGCCCTTTTATTTGTCTACGGTTTTATAGTGATCGTCTACGTTGTGATGTGGGTCGTCGTACCGGGTTCATATGATCTCGCGGAGCCTGATTTTGGAAAAAAGATGTTTCGCGATCCGCAACGGAAAGTGTTGGGTGGAGTATCGGGTGGCATCGCCGCATACCTGGGTATTGATATCATTCTCGTAAGGGTACTATTTATCCTGCTAGTCATTGCAGGTGGGCTGGGCGTATTTCTCTACATTATTCTTTGGGTAAGTCTACCGGAGGCTAAATCACTGACGGACAAAATGCAAATGCAGGGTGAACCCGTAACCCTTTCAAACATTGAATCAAACATTAAGAAAAATTTCAATATAAAGGAGGGTGAAGAAAATACCGTTACTAAAATACTTTTGTTTCCTTTTCGACTGATCGGATTAATCCTCACGGGATTAGGAAGAATCATTGAACCCCTTGTCGATATTGTAAGGGTGATCATCGGAGTCATCATCATCTTAATGGGGATATCCCTTGTCTTTGCCATTATTGTAACGGCCGGGATATTGTTTGGTATTTTCGCGACAAACAATTTCTCGCCTTCGTGGATGAGTGAATTCCAGGATATGAATTTACCAATGGAAGCATTCACCAGGGCCTTTCCTGGATGGATAGCGATTGCAGCGGTGGTTGCCGCATTAGTTCCCAGTATATTCATCATCCTCCTGGGAGCTTCAACCATTGCCAAAAGACTCGTATTTCAAGGCACGGCGGGCTGGACATTATTTGTATTGTTTTTCATCAGTATTGCCATGTTAGCGGTTGGTGTTCCCAAAATTGTTTTCTCTTTTCATGAGGAGGGAAAATATAAAATCGAATCCAATTACCAAATCACCGGAAAGACTGCAGTATTAAAAGTGAATGAAAATGGAAGTCATAATTATGACGCTGTCAAGCTAACGCTGAAGGGTTA
>JAYSOP010000036.1:0-2474 GCA_043722905.1 Chryseolinea sp. | reverse complement strand
CGAATCGGACTGATGTTCGCTGTTGATTTTGAGTCAGCTGGAAAAGTTTCTGACATCGTTAATCATTGCAAAACAAATGGTGTGATCTGTTACTGGTTTTTATCTCATCCAAATAGTTTCAGAATTGCACCTCCTCTGACAATTACGGAAGAACAAATAAAAGAATCGTGCGAGGTGATTGTGAACGCTATTCAAAACAGTTAAATTTTTATACTATGGCAAGCAGATCCTGGAACCGGCTAGATTACATTTATAAACTCCTGGTAATTGTAGGGTTATCGATTTTAGGAATAATTCTTTGCCGGGATATTGTGATACCCCTGGCTTTTGGAATTTTCTTTTCGATCATTCTTCTGCCGATGGTAAAAAGAATTGAACGCAGAACAGGCACAACCCTTGCCGTAACGATTGTTGTTGTGGGAGGGATGGTCGTATTCGGTTTACTGGGATGGCTACTCGTCAACCAGGTTGTTAATCTCGTCAATGACCTGCCTAACCTCCAGGCTCGTACCGATAAATTCTTAAACGACATCAAGGGATTAATGTGGACCGAACTTAACATAGGCCAGACAGAACGCAATAAAATGGTTCAGGACTTTCTGAAAAGTGTCAGTGTATTTCTTGGAGACTTTCTACTTAACATGTCCAATACGCTTGCCACTATTATTCAGATTCCCATCTATATGTTTTTACTGCTGATCTATCGGGAAAAAATCAAAATGTTCTTTTTGAGCTTAGTGCCTAATGACAACCAGGAATTGTTGTGGAAAAAAGACATTGAAAATGTAACGCAGGGCTATATCACGGGACTTATGCTGGTCACTTTAATTGTTGCTATACTCAACACGGTCGGACTTTTATTTCTGGGCATAGAGCACGCGATTTTCTTTGGAATTTTGTCGGGGATCCTTACCATCATCCCCTACGTTGGTATTTTCATCGGTGCTCTGATGCCCACGTTAATGGCCCTGATCACAAAAGACAGTGCCTGGTATGCGGTGGGGGTGGTTGCGATTTTCTTTTTTGTCCAATTTCTGGAAGGTAATTTTATCACGCCACGAATTACGGGGTCAAAAGTGAGTATCAATGCGCTTGCTGCCATCATTGCTTTGCTGCTCGGGGGTAAAATTTTGGGTATAGCAGGAATGATCCTTGCCGTGCCCGCGATCGGAATCTTAAAAATAATGCTGGCATATTCTCCTCGTCTTAAACCCTTCGTGATTTTGCTGGGGGATGCTGATAAGGAAGAAATCAGGAATGATCCCACCGAACACACCCCGGCGGTAGAGCGGTTAAAAGACGAGGTGGAGTTGAAAGAAGCTAAGACCGAAGTTTTGAAATAAGTGCAAGCTAAATTAGCGGGAGTGCCATTAGGGCCTTTGGTTGTTGGCTCTTGGTCTTTGGCTAAAACAAAAGACATAAATATACGTAGCTGATCGATTCTGGCCCGTATTTTCAACTCCGGTTTTGGATTTTGCTTTTGCCAATGCGCACACCCAATGGCTAATGGCAGCTGCTAGCTTCCCTCGCTTACAGTTTCTCCACTACAATATTATGATTGGTGTAAATACAGATATCGGCTGCGATGTGTAAACTTTCGCGCACCATTTCCTCCGCGGTTAAGTGCGGAGCATGCTTTTTTAACGCAAGGGCGGCTGATTGCGCAAACATCCCCCCAGAGCCAATAGCGGCCACCTGATTGTCTGGTTCCAGGACGTCACCCGTTCCGGATAGCACCAAAAGCTCATCTTTGTTAACGGTTATGAGCATGGCTTCAAGCCTTCTTAAATACCGGTCCATACGCCAGTCCTTTGCCAGCTCAATTGCGGCACGCTTCATGTTTCCACTGTGGCTGCTAAGCTTTTCCTCAAAGCGCTCAATCAGCGTGAAGGCGTCAGCCGTTGACCCTGCGAACCCTGCCAGGATCTTGCCCTCATGTAATTTGCGGATTTTCTTGACATTGCTTTTGGCCACAAAATTACCCATGGTCGCCTGGCCGTCTCCACCTATGGCCACCTGACCATTGTGCATCACTGCAATGATGGTGGTAGCATGTATCTTTTCCGTTTTCAATTTTCTGTTACATTTAGATCCTGGTCTAATTAGACCTCGTCAGGTAGGTAAGGCGTTGTGGGTGAAAGGAGTAATTGGTCGACAGTCAATGGTCAATAGTCAGTGGTGAGTGGTCAATCTAAAGTCATTAGTCATGCCGACAGTTTTTTGCTTCCTACTTAAATAAGGAGTCTTACGGGATCTTCCAAAAGGCCTTTGAGGGTCTTGAGGAAGGCGGAGCCTACGGCGCCGTCTACAGCACGGTGATCGCAGGAAAGGGTTACCTTCATGACATTTCCGGGAACAAGCTGACCATTCCTGACGACGGCAGTTTCCTTGATGCCACCAACGGCAAGGATACACGCATCTGGCGTGTTAATGATAGCTGTAAACTCCTCAATACCAAACATGCCCAGGTTAGA
>JAYSOP010000035.1:0-4501 GCA_043722905.1 Chryseolinea sp. | reverse complement strand
CGGTGAATGAGAATGCCGTTGTTCTCCATATTCCGCTCAATGACTTTGACTACATCTTCATCTTCAAAGGGAAGGATCCGGTCGCCTTTATCAATCAGATTAACTTTTGTTTTACCAAATCCTGAAAATATTGTAGCGTATTCACAACCAATCACCCCGGCTCCTACAATTACCATGCTTTCGGGAAAGTCCTCCATGCTTTCAATCCCATCGCTGGTCATAATCGTTTTTTCATCAATAGGCAATTCAGGCAAATACCGCGGCCGGCTTCCTGTGGCAAGAATGATATGTCCTCCCCAAACCACTTCTTTTCCGGAAGGAGATGAGATCTCAATTTCATTCTCACCCTTCAGGCAGGCCAGTCCATTTTTAAAAGTCAATAGGTGTGCATGACGTGAGTCTTGCATCTGATGCATATGGTCTTCCAACATTCCTTTGCGCTCATCAATGGCATTTAATACCTCTTGTTTAATTTCGCGGTAACTGATATCCGGAACCTCAATATTAAACTTCTTAAGGTTTTTTCTGAACGCGGCAACGTCTCTGGATAATTCCCACCATGTTTTAGATGATAGTGCTCCATTGGTAACACCGGCACCTCCCACCAGATCTTTCTCAATCAGCAAAGTTCTTTTTTTAAAATCGAGCGCACGCATCGCGGCTGCGTAACCGGAAGGGCCTGCGCCAATCACTACCAGGTCAAATTTTTCCATAAAAGCCAAAGAAAACAGGGGTTCTAGTTACTATTTACGATTTTTTTAAACCTATTTCAAATAGGTCCAGGTATTTTAAGGACGTAAATTTTAAACCTGAACGGTACAATGTTTTCCTTATTCATTCAGGCAAGTAGAATCGCTAAAACTCAATTATAGAAGGTACTTTTACCCGCAAGTTACTAGCTTTGACGTTTGCAGGAGCCTTTGTATGAGGCTATCCCGCATTTCCGAAGCTAGCTCACGGTTATTAAATTATGGAAGATATCCTGGCCCTGGATCAAAAATTATTTCTGGAAATGAATAGCTACCACAATCCATGGCTTGACCAGATCATGATGTTCCTGAGCAGCACCACGGGGTGGATACCGCTCTATCTTATTCTCTTTTATTTACTATTAAAAAATTACCGGAAACAAACCTGGCTTGTATTGCTGGCCATTACCCTTACAGTTTTTTTTACAGATCAAATCACAAGCAGTGTAATGAAACCCTTTTTTGCCAGGTTGCGCCCCTCGCATGAGCCCAGCCTGCAAGGTTTGGTATACATTGTCAGTGACTATAAAGGAGGTAGTTATGGTTTTGCCTCCAGTCATGCAGCCAACACTTTTGGTATTGCAACGCTGATGTGGTTCTTGCTAAAAAATTACAGACCCTGGATTGCGCTGTTGTTTTTATGGGCTGGTTTTGTTGGATATACCCGAATTTATCTTGGCGTCCATTACCCTGGAGACATTGTCGCGGGTCAATGTGTTGGATTAATGTGTGCTTTGGCAACCTATAGCGGGTTTACAAGGGCCAAAAATTACCTGGATGATCGGACCCTGTTAAGGTCGGGATAGTAATAATTTTCCGATGTATTTTCCTATAATATCAAACTCAAGATTGACCATGCTTCCTATTTTCAACTGATGAAAATTTGTGTTGTCAAAAGTGTAGGGAATAATCGCCACCGTAAACCCATTGTCCCGTGAATTGAAACACGTCAGGCTGACACCATTTACCGCTATCGATCCTTTTTCAACGGTGATGTTTCCATGGGATGGATCATAAGAGAAATCAAATAACCAACTACCGCCCACATTTTTTATGGACGTCACTTTTGCCGTCTGGTCTACATGCCCCTGAACAATGTGGCCGTCAAATCGTCCATTGTTTAACATACATCGCTCAAGGTTGATCCGGTCTCCGGCAACAAGATTTCCCAGACTCGAAATTTTTAAAGTCTCCTCAATCGCCGTGACCCAATACATACCGTCTTCCTTTTTTGTTACCGTCAGGCAGACGCCATTATGGGACACACTTTGATCTGGTTTCAATTGATCACTGATCCCGCTTTTAATGAGAAAATCTGTGTTGGTTCCGGACCTTTCCGCTCTCATTACCTCTCCCATTGATTCAATTATACCCGTAAACATCCCTCAAATTAGGCCAAAAAACACTCAATATAAAATTTTTGGTTTATATTATAAACTAGTTTACATTTGTGAGCGAAGCGAAATTAACGCCCTAATAATAAGATTTTGAAATTTAATCTGGCCTGGGAAAACGGGCAGGAAGAAGGTTTTAACATAAGGTTTTACAATAAATATTCACCAAATGAAACAGGAATCAGAAACCCTAAGCGCCCAACAAAGCCTCCATATTATCGCAGAAATGATTCTGCAGGCTAAAGGGAAAATACAACGGAACAACTTCTTCTTTCTTTTCTGGGGCTGGGTAATTGTCGCAGCCAATATCGGGATGTATACGCTTACGCACCTACACTATGGAAGGCCCTATGTTGTATGGTTGATAACCATCCCTGCATGGATTTACACTTTGTACAGAGTCTTCACAAACGAAAAAAGAAAAGATGCGACTTCTCATTTTGACCGGATCAGTGGCTGGCTCTGGATGTGTTATGGAATATCCATTTTTGCCCTTGTATTTTTTGGATTCAAGATCAACTATCAGCTTAATCCAGTCATTTTAATCATTAGTGCTATTCCAACCATTGTCTCAGGCGTTATACTAAATTTTAAACCACTGATCGTGGGAGGCGTCACATTCTGGATCTTCGGCATCGTTTGTTTTCTGGTTTCTATGGAAACACAACCCCTCATTGGTGCCATTGCCATTCTGTGCGGATACCTGATTCCGGGTTATCTGTTAAAAGCTAAAGAATGACGCGAAACAATGTTTAAGGACCTCGACCCTTTGTTGCATTCTCAGCTCCGGCTGGCTGTCATGTCTTTATTGATAAGTGTGGATTCCGCTGATTTTACTTTTATTAAAGAAAAAACTCACAGTACCGCAGGAAATTTAAGTGTACAAATCGACAAACTTTCAGAGGCAGAATACATCAGCGTAGAAAAATCTTTTAAAGGAAAAAAACCTTTAACCACGTGCAGGATCACAAAAAAAGGAATTAAAGCGTTTGAAGATTACGTCATCATCTTAAAACAATACATCAATAAATAGTGTAAAACATACGGAAAGTCATCGGGAGCTTACTATCAAAGAAATATTAAAACGTCAAACATCTATGAAAAATTTACTGATCATCGTCTTCATGCTCGCCGGAACATTCACTGGCAGGTTACTCGCGCAGGCCCAGGAAATGGGTAACAAGGAAAAAATGCTCGCATTCAAAGGTTGGGAAGGTCATTGGAAAGGTGAAGGTTCCATGCAAATGGGCCCTGGTGAACCTAAAAAAACAATCGTCGATGAACGAATTGAATCAAAACTTGATGGAATAATTTTATTGATCGAAGGTGTTGGCAAAGCAACCGATCCCGCTACAAAAAAAGAATCGATAGTCCACCATGCCCTGGCAGTTCTTTCCTTTGACCAGGTCACCGATAAATATAGGTTTAGAACTTACCTGAACGATGGCCGGTCAGCGGATGCCTGGCTAACTGTTATCAGTGAAAATAAATATCAATGGGGCTTTGATACGCCACGTGGTAAAACACGTTACAACATCGTCATTGATCCCTCGAAAAATACATGGAATGAAATCGGCGAATATTCCAGCGACGGAACCACATGGATGAACTTTTTTGAAATGAATCTGGTCAAAGTTGACTAGCAAAGTGTTAAGGTTTGAAGTAGTTCGACGTTTTATTTTGACAAAGATTCAGGTTTAAAGTTGTTTGAAGTTCTAAGTGTCGTTAAAGTTCAAGCACGGAATACCACTTCGATCCAAATCACTGAACCCCGTAGGGGACCCGGAGGGGTGAGAAATTTGTAACGCCCGGTTTCAATCAGGTTTCAATCGGCGGTTTTAGGCAAATAAATGAAAGTGTGCAACAGGAAAATGCGTAAAATCGATGCGCTGTCTGGCACACGGATGCGCATTTGATCGAGCGAATCAGCCTTCCCTTATCTGCGGTTTAGAATACAAAATGCAAAACACAGAGTTACAGAGGAATTTTCTTTCTTTTTGTGCGAATGAAGATGTTGGCAATATGAATTTCGTGACGTGCTTCTGAAAGTGTGCTAAAGGTCACGGAGAGTCTCGAGTAAATTCATTTATCGGGCGCGAGCCAAAGGGGTAGAAGGCGAAGGTGCGCCTTAACCGCTTTCAGTTTGGGAAAAACTTTACGAAAGTTTAGGACTTTCGTAAAGTTGCGGGGCGGATTGCGCGGGGCAGTGGGAATCACCTCACCCATCTTCTATCGTGCGTCGGATCGTTTGTAGAGCCCTGGGGCTGACTAAAAAGACTTTTTGTCACAACGCCTGCCATAGATAATTTTCTTAGTGACTGCGAATGGCAGAGTTTTTAGATGTTAATTTTCTTTTAC